>NZ_DASWWZ010000648.1:0-10065 GCF_036405755.1 Schlesneria sp. | reverse complement strand
TGCACACGTCCATGTGCTCAGTGCAGGACTGTTGACGTTCGCCCGAGAGGGTTCCATTGAGAAGCTGCCGAAGCTCTTCCGCACGCGGGCAGGTCTGATCTGTATGCATAACTAATTCTCTTCCTGCTTCCGCACCGCTTCGACTTCGCTTTTCAATCGGGCGAGAACACGGCTTTTCGCCACGTAGACGGCTCCTGTGGAAAGCCCCGTCCGTTCGGCAACCACAGGTGCCGGCAGTCCATCAACGGCCGTCAACTGGAAGGCCCGCCACGTACTTTCCTGAAATTCTGGCTGGATTCGCTGCATCGCGATCGCAGCAATTTGTCTTTGGTATTCCAGTTCCCAGGCGTCGGAGCCTTCGTCGTTATCGGGTTGGGCATTGAGCAGACGGTGAGTGTCGGTATCCCCTGCTCCCTGCGGACGACTTCGCCGAGCCGAAAGGAAGTTGAAAACCTTATTGCGAGTGATCGTAAACAGCCAACCGGCGAACGATCCACGCTTGCGGTCATACTCCAGTTGACCAATCGCCGCAGCAACCGAACGCATGACCTCCTGCATCAAGTCAGCGGCGTCTGCATCCTGTAATCCCCGCTTCCGGGCAAACCCATACACGACCGGCCCATATAGACTCACAAACTCTCGCCACGCTCGCTGGTTCGTGCCATCACGAATCTGAACCAGGAGACTTGCTCGAGTCAGTGGTGAGTCGTTGACAGCCAAATGAGCACCTGAGTAAACCAGTTGCTGTCGTGGATCCTGACTGAGGGATCTTCTTCAACGACATTACGTCGTATGATACGCGCCGGGGGTAGCGTGGACTAGGGAAAGGGCCGTTCCAAAGACGACTCAGGCAGTCGGACATGACATATCTCCGCCGTCAGCTTGCTGTTTGCGCAGACTTCTCAGAATGCTCTCGTCGAGCCCCCAGATCATGGTTTTCCGATGCGCAATCTCTTTCGCGTGTGGCTTGTGGAACTCCATGAATATCGAGGCATCGGGAATCTGGAAGTACTTGCGAATTCGTTCAATCACCGGTGTCGTCATGCGAACCTCGCTTGCGTGAACAGTCAAACGGCCAACTCATCCCTCTTGTAGGAAATACCGTTTCCCGCAAACTTTCTTACAGGATTTCTCTACTGCTCTTCTGACTCAGCCTCGCACGCACTGGGAACCTGTCCAATCACCTCAAAGACGTCGCCATTTTCTGATTTTTCTCAAAAAAGCGGCCTGAGCATGTAAGACTCGCATCAACGGACGGTAATTCAGTCTGTCAGGGTCGCGTTCTCGACAGCGGTCTGAGCGATATTTGACCGTCAGTGGTTCTTGACATCTGATGAGGAGTTTGAAGCCAAACCATGTCAAAGAAGCTAGAAGGCAAAGTAGCCGTCATCACGGGTGGATGCACCGAACTTGGGGTCGCTGCCGCGCGCAAGTTTGTGTCAGAAGGCGCGGACGTATTTATCACGGGACGCAGCCATGCTGAATTCGACACGCCCGTGATGCAAATTGGCCGACACGCTGCCCCTGTCCAGGGGGACATCGACAAGTTTGCTGATCTTGGTCGCCTGTATGAAACCGTCCGGTCAAAGAAAGGCCGCATCGATATCCTGTTCGCCAACGCGGGGTATAGCGAGCGTGATAACTATGGGTCCGCAACGGAAGTTCATTTCCACAAGCTGTTCGGAATCAACGTGCGCCGCCTGTTGATTTCCGTTCAGAAGGCGCTGCCGCTTCTCAATGACGGTGCTTCCATCATTCTGACCAGTTCTGTTGCCGGTGTGACGGGCTTCGACAACATCGGTGCCTACAACGCCACGAAGGCTGCCGTCAGCGCGTTCGCAAAAACGTGGACAAGCAGCCTGAAACTGAAAAATATCAGGGTCAACGTTATCAACCCTGCCCCGATCGTTCCTCCGCTGTTCGGCAACCGGACGCAAGGTGCATTCCCAGAAGGAATCCCTTTCGGTCGAATCAGCGATCCCGAGGAAATCGCCGACGCCGCAGTTTACCTCGCACAGAATGAGTCACGATTCCTCGCGGGGATCGATCTCTTTGTCGACGCGGGCCTCGTGCAGGTCTAGCGAATGCAGTGTCTTTCGGTGCTGACCATGTCGCAGGCAAATTGCCCCTGCCAACGTCTGCGATATGGTCAGCTTTTGCTATTTTGACCAGTTACCTCTCACCCTTGATCCACGCGATGAGATCAGCGATCTGCTGGGGGTCCAGATCCTTTTCCAGTCCTTCGGGCATGAGTGACAACCCAGACGAGACCAGCTCGTCGAGTGTGTCTCGCAAGACCACATCCTCTTTTGCTTCAGCCCGCTTCAGCGTGATACTCGCCTCGGTTTCTGCCGAGATGATTCCCGTGTAAATCTTTCCCTGCTGAGTGATCGCGGTGTACGTCTGGAAATTGGGCTGTGCCTCGCGATTCGGGTCAAGGATTGCGATCAGCAGGTCGTCGGGCGACTTGTTCTTGACGCTCGCGAAGTCGGGTCCCACCTGGTGACCGGACGTCCCGTCCCGATGGCACTGAATACAGGTTTTTGTGTAAACCATTCGGCCCCGTTCCGGATCTCCTTTCAGTTCAAGAGCGGGCTGATAAGTAAGCACAACCTGTTTCCGGTTGCTCGACGGCTCGGCGAGCAGTTGTCTTGCGGCATCACGAACTGCCGGCTGAGGATGATTGAGTAACAGTTGTCGCTTGTCCCGCTCGATTTCACTCGGCTTGATCATGCCCGACTCAACCGCTTTCACGAGAACTTCTCCTCCTTTCGCCGATTGAACCAGATTATCGACGACTTCTCGCCGCGTGGCAGGTCCGAAGCTTTTCCACGGCTCCAGCACGCCGTTGAATCCCGCCTCGGTCCCCTGCATCACCAGCGACTTGACCGCCGCCTGTTGCAGTGTCGGCGACGTTTGAGGCGTGAAGAGTTCAGGAAGTGTGCGTTCCGCCAGTCCAGAATCTCCGAGAGCAAGTAGCGTTGCAGCCGAAATGCGGTCGGCTTCGGCGGCATTGCGATCCAGCAGCGTCGCAGCCGCGCGTTCGAAGACATGATCGAGCGCCGCACGGATCGCATCTGCCGACTCATTTGTTGACGGGGAATCTGCAAGCGTTTTCGTGATGGTCGTACCACGACGACGAAGCCCCTCACCCAATGCCAGCAGTACCGGAATCCGCGTCGAATCCGGAATACGGTCGGGGACAATCGACTGCAACAGTCGCACGCTGTCCGCCTGATCGGGTGCCGATCCGATCAGGCGGGCGAGTTGAACCAGTACGGGAACGACAGGCTCTGTCGGCCCGGAAAGCAACTCCACCGCTACGGTCCCCATCTGCGAATAAATCGAAGACAACCACGCCGTTCGCAGGTCGGCATCGTTGGCCGCAAAGGCGGCGATTGACTTCAGCCCGGAAACGGCCAGTTCCGGTGGCAGATCTCCCAAGGTGAAAGCAAGCTGCCAGCGGACACGCGGAGAATCGTCGTGGGCCAGGGCAATCACATTTGGGGCCAGTTCTGGCGACTGCTTTACAAGTTGGGGTGCGATACGCAGACCATGCTCCCGCAAGTGCGGATCCGAGTCTTTCAAAGCATTTCTGACATCACCGACCTGGACACCGTGAAGCCCTGAGAGCGACCACAACGCATGGAGCCGTGTCTGCGCTGAGTACGTTCGCTGGCCCGGGTTCTGGCCTGCCGCCACCATCTCGTGCAGCCTGGCATTGGACGACGAATCCTGTCGTTCGACCAGCAGCCGTTGAGCCGTGTCGCGCACCCAGCCATGGGGTGAGGTCAGTGCCTCAACCAGTTCGGCGGTTGACGCTCGACTCAGGTCAGGCGGACTGGTGCGGCGAAACCCAGGTGGAACCAGTCGCCAGATTCTCCCCTTGTCGTAACCACTCTCCAAATCGACAAATTCCTTGATGTCGTCGGGGATCGAAATCGGGTGCTCAATCGTCTCGCGATACATATCCAGCACGTATAAGGTGCCGTCCGGCGCATTGACGAAGTTGGCCGGACGGAACCAGTTGTCAGTGGACGTCATGAACTCGATATCTTTATCCGCGCGCTCTGCAAGATGGCTGATTCCTGCCGGATTGATCTTCTTTCTGTGAATCAGATTCCCGCCGACGTCTCCAATGAAAACATCGCCGTGAAACTCTTCAGGATAGGCTCCGCCACGATAGACAGTGATCCCGGTCGCGGATGTGAAGTAACCAATCGGTACCAGCTCCGATGGAGGAAGGTTTTTACGCATCACCGGGTCAGCGGCGCGACGCGCTGTTCGGACAAGCCGCCACGGTTCTGCCGAGCTGGTACGAAACACGAGCGCGGCAGCACCTTCTTTCGCGATGGATCGATTCATCTCGGGAATCACCAGCAGCGGATTTCGCTCCAGATAATTCAGAGGCCAGGTAACATGAACGATGTGGTTGCTGTTGGAGCAGATAAAGCGATCACCCCAGTCATCGATGGTATGTCCGTACTGCATCCCGCCACCGACCATGGTGAGCTCATTCGTCGCGGGATCGAGCCGCAGGTCACGTCGGCCGGGCGTGAATTTATACTCGGGCTTTCCACCACGGGCCGGAACTGTCAGCTCACCACCGGAGATTCCAGAGGAGAAGTAGATAGCATTGTCGCGCCCCCATTCCAGCCCATTCGAAAGCGCCTGTACGTTGGACGAATTGAAACCGGTGCAGATGATTTCCTTGAAGTCCGCAACGTTGTCACCGTCGGTATCCTTCATGAAATAAAGACTGGGTGGTGCGATGACATAGATGCCTCCCTTTGCACAGCAAACGGACTGGGGCCACCGCAATCCATCGGCAAAGACGACACTCTTGTCCATCCGACCGTCCCCATCAGTATCCGTCAGAAGGCGGATACGTCCCTCCGTCCGGGCACGCTGCTCGATGTACTTCTTGACGCGCTGCTCGGGAAGGAACGGATAGTCGTTCATCTCCACCACAAACATACGCCCCTGCTCATCGAATGCTGCATCAATCGGATCGGTCACGGCAGGTTCTGCGGCGACGAGTTCCAGTGAGAATCCGCGTTCCAGTTTAAAGGACTTGACCGCTTCTTCGGGTGTCTTCGGGGCAATTCGGGGCATCAGTTCTGCGAGACTTTTTTCCTCAGCCAACAGGCCGGACGACGCCAGGAAAACAGCCGCAACGATTCCCGCAAGCGTGGCCAGAGGCCGACTGATTTCCATGTGGGGTTTGCTCGTCCACATACCGCAGCAGTCAACCAGCAAGTTCCGCGAGAATCCGACCATTAATGTCGTCCCTTTCAGATTTGGCAGGGGTTTGCCCTGTTCGTGAGACGTAGCAGGCAAACCGGAAGTGGCAGCACATTACAGTATCCACGTCCTCGCAGAAGTTGAAGTCATCAACATCGCTGCATCTATCGGTTCATCGGATCGCCGAAGAGCGGATTGCAACCCGCGTGAAACGCCTGCCCGTGACGCCAACTGCGCACGATTGGCCCTACTTCAACAGAAGACGCGTGAATCGCCGGCGACTCAAAGTGCGAGATGTCCCCTGGATCAAGAATGAGCCTGAGTCTTGCATCGACGGGCAAGTGGTGAGCGTGCTCAGCGGATCGTTCAGACTTCCATTTTGAGAGCCGATCGAACAGCCCCAACGCTGGAACATGGGCCGGTGATTCGATACAGCGTCGCCCCTTCTGAACCCGTTGCGGATTCTCAATTCGGAAAGGGATTGGAGACGGATCGTCTTCCTCGGGGACAACCAGGGGGGATCCTCTATTAATGGAGGAATTCGTATGCACACTGGGCGTACTGGTAGTGCCCCGACGAGTGAGGCCATTCGGCATCGGCCCCGAAGATTGAGCTCTCAAGGTCAAGCGTGTGCTAGAGGAGCGTCGGTATGCATTTCAACGGTTTGCCAAACGTTGGTAGACCGTTGGCGACGTTGGTGAACCTTTAGCAAAGGGACCATACCTGCAAGACGATTGCAGCATTAGAGAGAGGTCGGGTTGCGCCCAGACGGTCTATGCCATCCAACGCTGGAGCAGACTGCGTGTTGAATGGCGAGATCGTCGACGAGACTTGCGATGGCGCTTCGAACCGAAACGCGCAACCAATCGAGGAACCATGAGCGCGTTCACGATCAAAACAATCACGCAGGCATAGCGCAATATCGCTCGGGTATCATATCCCCGATCCCCCGAATAAGTCCGTAACATCTCCTGAGACTCGATGGCCTGAGGCTGCCCGGCCAAGTCCGCGTGCTGATCCTCACTGACGTTGTCCATCGGATGAGCTTTGATCAATATCTTCCGATAGGGATTTGATCGACGGGAGGAACGGGGGCTCAAGAAGGCGAAATCCACCGCAGTGGCGAGTTGTTTGATGGCGGCTCCATTGAACAGATCAACCTGGACTGGCACCCTTCGAAATGCATCCATTGTCAGCTCGAGCAGTTCATCGACGACTTCGAGACCGGAGCTTTGATTCCAGACGGCGTAGCCTGACGACAGTCGCGTTGCCACCCAGTGTTGAATGGGGCCGCGACGGGCCAGTTCCGCACCGGCGACGTCAATCTCTGCGACAAACTGCGTATCGAATCCATGGCGGGTGGAGACTGGCCCCATCACATCCCGCCAGTTGGACTGGCCGTCCTCGATGATTCTGCGTATGACAGTGGAGTTAGGTCCGGATTGACCTTGTTCGAAATTTGACAGGCACTGGGAAAGTCGAAAGCCCCCGAGAATGCTCGGGCCAACCGTGTCAGCGAAACAGGGGTCGACGGTTCCAACGAGTCGCACCAGATCGCCGCCGGTGGATTCTGCTGATTTGACAATCGGAACGTAACGGTGCCCATCCCAGTAGCGCGTTGGACGACGCGACTTACGCAACCCTTCCGAGCGCGAGAACCAATCCCCTCCGCCCGGATAGCGACGTTTGATCGCTTCCGGATCAGGCATGTGGGCACCCGTGTTGGGATTGAAGTTTAAGGGGAATTCCGAAGGAAGGTCTTCCACCCCTGTGTACGTCACCGCGATGGACGTCAACTTTCGCATCGCGGCCGCATACCAGGCACGCACCTCATCCGCATCCAGACAGGCGCCCCAGGCGACAGAGGAGCTACCAAGACGTGAGAAAGCGATCGGGGCGAGGCAATCGGAAAAGAATACACCGACACAAAAGGCAACAGCCGTTAATGAACTGCGACACATAGAGACTGTACCAAACATAACAGTTTCCACTCTGTTTCAGAGAACCCTGCAGCTTTCGGATCACTCTTAAGATGTGCTCATCGTCAGAACAGTTCACAAAAGACAGACTCACGCTCCCACAGCGCAAGACGCGCACTACTCATTTCCCCGAGTGCCACACGCTGGTGGCCTGGGGGTTTCACCCTGATTCGGAGTCTTGCAACAGAATCTTGAGAAGTTGCGGAAATCACTGAGGTTGAGGCCAGCCCCGCACCCACCCCCAGTTCATATTCGCCTTCGCCGCCGTCACCAACCTGCTCCACGAGAACGTGAAGGAAGCTATGTCACCCCTTCTCACTTATTTCAGTGCTGCAAGGACCAGACTGCCGAATCCACGCACCAGCCGGACTGACCGACAGCTCCTCGCCCTCGCCGCCTCCAAATCCATCTGCCAGATTCCCAGCACCGTCCGTGTTCCGCCCACACCTCTAATCAGGCCGTCATCCGTGAATCGCTTAGCCTGAAAATTCGTCGACCACAACCACTCAGATCATTTTGCATCACCCAGACGAACTTTTTTGCAACGCATCGTAAATGGTTCATTCTTTAGGTCGGACATTCGCCAAGATAACATTTTTCGACAAGTTTTGGGAAGACTGAGAACTCAAAAAAAGACACAATTCGGAAACATGAACCATCAAAACCCTACAACTTTAAACCAACCCACCGGAAGACCGAACCAAAAAGAACCACTCACCATCATTTAACGATCAAAAAAGAACCAAAACAACACACATTCAGAAAGATGCACTAAACCCACCATCCGCCTTGGCAGTTACTTTTGGATGATCAGTAGGTCATTACTGACATCCAATCCAGCGGACGTTTTCAATTGCGAGGGCACTCTGTATCGTTTGCATACAGTTAAACGGCAGAGATGAACGAGAAAATGCAAGCTTGCCACGCGAGGCAGCGATTTGGCTCCCCTCGCTGATGAAATGAGGCTTACCAGCAACGGGCGCCATCGTCTCTCCACCCGATCGCAGTTCACCTTCCTCTCGGATCTTCGTTTGCAACCTCCCCGACGGGGATTCGAAATGTCTGCTTGAGTCCATTTAGCTCAACTTGCTCCGATTTTGGATGCGGTTGACCGCTACGGTTCGAAAATCCAGAACCCCGCTTCACTCGACGCAGCTTGAGAATCGCGTCACCCTCTTTATCGCAACCCAAGAGTGATCTTCGTGTTGCCAGCGGACTGTCAGATATGCAATTGTGTTATTCCAGGAAATCTTTCACGGGAATGTGTGACTGATCACCCCACAGCCAGCCCAAATGATCTCGCGAGAGAGGTTTCAGTATGGGATTAGTCGGAATCTTGCTCTCGTTGTCATTGCTGATGTGGCTGTCTTACCGAGGCTGGACGATTCTGCTCGTCGCACCCGCCGCGGCCTTGCTTGCAGCCGCAATCTCGGGCGAACCGCTGCTGGCCCATTGGACGCTCACCTTCATGAGAGGAGCGTCTGAGTTTCTGGCCCAGTGGTTTCCGATGTTTCTGCTGGGAGGATTGTTCGGGAAACTGATGGACGACAGTGGATCGATCACCTCGATTGCCCGATTTCTCACAGAACAACTGGGAACGCGTCGGACGATGCTGTCGGTGGTCCTTGCATCCGCAGTTGTCACATACGGCGGCGTCAGCGTGTTTGTGGCCTTTTTTGTGCTGGTTCCGATGGCGAAAGAAATGTTTCGGGCTGCGAACATCCCGCGCAGACTGATGCCGGCAGCGATTGGACTCGGCGCGTTCACGTTCACAATGTCAGCCTTACCCGGGTCCCCCTCCATCAACAACGCGATTCCGATGCCTTACTTCGGGACCACAACGTATGCTGCCCCCGGGTTGGGGATCATCGCTTCAGTGGTCATCGCCGCATTCGGCCTGTGGTGGCTCTCGCGCGCGGAAGCGATCGCTCGACAGGCCGAGGAAGGCTACGGTGATGTTTCACAGGTTCCCCCGATCATTGACGAAAAACTCCGCGAGCACGCGACGGCGGTGGGCGACTTCGATCCTGCCGAATTCAACCACGGTGAAAGATCGACGTTCGAACCATCCTTCGCGATGGCAATTCTGCCACTGGCTGTGGTCATCGTCGTGAATTTCCTGATGTCGCAAGTGATCCTCCCGGCGATTGATTTTTCCTATCTTGCGAAAGCGGAATGGGGTCAGACTCACATTGGTGCCGTCGCTGGTGTCTGGTCAGTAGTGACGGCTCTCGCAACAGGGAGTCTCACTGTCATCCTCGTGAACGTTCAGCGTCTGCCGTCCCTGCGCGAGACGCTCGACGCCGGGGCCAACTCGTCGGTTCTGCCGATGCTCACCATCGCCAGTCTGGTCGGCTTCGGTGTCGTCATCGCCTCACTTCCGGCCTTTGGTCTCGTTCGAGACGCGGTCCTGTCCATTCAGGGAGGCCCATTGATCTCCCTGACCATCGCGATGAATGCTCTGGCTGGCCTGACCGGAACCGCATCGGGTGGGATGGCGATCGCCCTCAACGCACTAGGTGACACTTATTTGAAGATTGCGGAAGAACAGGGGATTAATCCCGGGCTGATGCATCGGCTGACCACAATCAGTGCGGGAACCCTCGATGCACTTCCCCACAATGGTACGGTGCTGCTACTACTTCACATCAGCGGGTTGTCTCATCGTGAGAGCTATCTCGACATGGTGATGACGGTGATTGTGAGCTGTGTGATCGGCCTGTTCGTCGTCCTCGTACTGGGCTCGGTATTCGGATCATTCTAGACCCGAGCGATTCCATTGCCGATTCCCGTTGTGGGATCACCGTTTGATCAATTGAGTCTCCACAGCGCGACAGTGATC
>NZ_DASWWZ010000647.1:0-5154 GCF_036405755.1 Schlesneria sp. | reverse complement strand
CCGAAGTCGCATCAGCCGACTTCGAGGGAAAAGAACCAGACCATACTTTCACCATCTGTCACGTTGCGATGCCACGGCAAGTCATTCTCAGCTCGGCACTCAATGACTTACCAACCGTTCGTAAATTGACTGTAAGTGCCCCAACCGTACGGACTATAGAAGTTGTTGAAACCTTCTCCGCTGTTTTGGGCATTTCCGTAGTTGTTCATCGCGTCGGTGCGATTGTAATTAAAGTTCGCCCGGCTGTTGCCGTTGTTGTAGGCTTCGGGACTGGTATATCCGTAGCCGTAAGGGCCGAATCCGTAACTGGGATAATTATTGATATTCCGTCCGTAACCACCGCGAAAGCCGGGGCTATTGACTGCGTTAACTTCTCCACCCTGTCCGTAGACCCCTTGGCCGTACGCGTTGTAGTAACCGCCAGGTCCCATCACAATTCGTGGTCCGGGACCGTATGCGTTCCCAGTACTCGACAGCGTGAAGAAGGAGACTGCGCAGAACATCAATGACCAGTGGAAAGCTCGTTGTACCATTTCTCCACCTCTGACTGAGACGTTTCGATTACTGCGGCGTGCATCCCGACAAATGTGAACTGTCTACTTTGCTTCTGTTTTGGGCTGAGCACGTTTCGCGGCTACCGGGCCCTTCTGGCGAATCTCCCGGAGTTGATCCAGTTGTTCTTTGGTCAGAACTTTCTCGATTGAAACCAGCTTATCGGCTTCGAGGGAGAGCAAACGAGCATGGAGCCCCTGAATCTCACGGTTCAATGCTCGCAGACGAGGTCGGTATTTTTCCTGAATACGGTCGGCCAGTTCTTCCTGCTCTTCCGTCAACGAAACACCGGACTCATTCAGTTCGTCGTTCACACCTTCAATCGGTTTTGAGCGAGGAGCTTTGGCGTCATCCGATGCCGCTGTTGCAAGTTTTTCATGCTGAGCCATCTTACGCCGCATCTGCTGGATTCGCGAACGCTGCTCCTCTGTGAGACGATCTTCCACGGCTGCCATCAGTGCAATTTCCGCCGCGATCGTCTGCATGTATTTGTCGCTGAACTGCTTCCAGACGGCATTGATCGCCGCGTCATATTTTTCCGCGACCTCTTTCACCTGGCTCTGCTGTTTTTCCGAAAGGTTCAGCTTCTTGAGGCTGTCTCCCAGTTCCACCGAGTTTGGCGCAGTGGCCGAGGATTCGGGCTTCTTCTCGCTCTTATCCTGAGCAATGCCTTCGTTAAGCCACAAGAGACTGACGATTGCAACCAGACTTAGCTGGCCTAAAACCGCCCCCGCAGATAGAAAGAGATTCGACGATGGGCAGTCCCCAAACGAGCTTGCGGCGTTTCGCATCTGAGTAACCCTGTTAACGAATTCGGGAATTGGCCGAGCAGACCTTCCGCTCTACTTTTCTACGGCGTCATTCTGAAGGGACGTCGCCGAAATTAAAAGCGGAAGCAAGAGAATGATTTCCGCAAAACCTTTCGAATAAGGAATCTGCTGAAATTGTCGATTGTCTGCTGACATCAGAGACGACAGTGCACACGTTCGCCTCGTCTGGATTGCTCACCGTTCACAGCCATTGGCCACCGTATTGGCACTCCGACAGCCCCGTAGCGAACTGTAAAACACGAAGATCCGCCCGCAGCTTGACTCCCGGGTCAACTCATTGTGGCCAGACAACAGTCAGCGACGATGGCGTGAATTCGACGTCGCAGAGGTGCATCGGATGACTCCCAACGCTTGACTTCCAACGCTTGGAAGTACGTTCACGTGAGAAGAAACACCTTCGATTAGGACTTCGCAGCCGTCTGTTCCGCAGCGAGTTCGGCCATGCGTTGAGCAGGGACAACCAAACGGTCCCAGTTCTTAAGAAGGTAATCCGGGGGCCCCCCCTTGTTCGCAACGTACTGAGCGACTTCAATCGTAGGGACCAATTCGATCGCGTCCCAAGGGCAGACAGTCAGTTCGTACGGGTCGGACTTTTTCGTGGGGATGTGGACACAAACTTCGCATCCCACACATCGTTCGACATCAATTTCACACCAGGACTGCAGCACTGGTATCGATTCGCCCTGAACCTTGTAGATACAGTCAACGGGGCAGACTTCGAGACACGCTTCGCAGCCGGTGCAATTGTCTGCGTTGATGACAGCCACTTCTTTTGGAAGCTTCTTACGGGAACCGGCTTTTGCCATGGCAACGTACCTCGTGCAGATGGATTCAGTCGTTTTTGACGTCGTGACTCAAACTTGTCTCTGACGAAATGCACAGGAGTAGATGGGTTGTGCCGAAAGCACTGAAAGCCTGCCCGGCGTGTCGGCGCCGAATGACACAGGCTTGAAACAGTGCGTCGCAGCGACATTCATCAACTATATCGATTTTGTCCATCTCAGGGCGAGGGGACAAGTCAAGGTTTCTCGACTTTTGGAATCGATCAGTCGGTTCCGCAGAATACCGGAGCGGCCAATTGACGACCGTTTGCCTGCCCCGGGGTGATACTGAAAGGAGGATTCACTGGAATGAAAATCGCCGATGGAGAGGATTTCATGCCCCCCACCGGCGACGATTTTCAGTACCACGCTTTTCCTGCGCGAAGGAAAAATGGGTCTGGGCATGCACTTCCACAGCACGATGAAAGTCGTTATGCGGCAACGACTGCTCTGGAATGAAACCGTCGATATCGAGTGACGCGCTGCTGTTATCATTCGTGCAGCAGTCGATTCCCAGACTCTCGGGCTGGCTATTGCTCGGGATCGGCTTCGGGCATTTCTGACGATTCGGCTTCTTCTTTTACTGGTTCTTTTACTGGGGCCTGCTCACCCTCTTCAGGCGTGATTTCCGGAAGTAGCGGCAGCCGATCAGGGAACCGATGATAGACGGGATACGAATGTCCGGTCTGCCGAAGGCAAATCACCAGTCCGGCTTCAGTCGCCATGTAGATGCGATCAGTTCGATCGTTGCTTGGTCGGACCACAAACCGGTGGAGCGGAAGCGAACCAATTGCTGCTCCATTCTCCCGAGAAATCATCACCAGATTCCCATCGACGTCAGAGGCCGCGACTGCATCTCCTGTGGCGGCAATAAAGTGTGTGAGATCTGGTTTCCACCACCGTCGATCGCCGGTGTTCGGATCCAGGCTGTAAAGCCCACCGCGGTCTGGAATAACGTAAAGTTCGTTATCGAAGGCGACAGGTGCTTTTCGAACGGGCAAACCCGATGTGAACTCCCACCGGATCTTCCCCTTGAACAAGTCCAATGCGAAGAACGTGAGGTCCTCCGACGCCATGAACATGTTGCTTCCGTGCGATGCGAGCGGAGCCACAATCGCCTGATCAGTCTCCAACTGATAAATCAACTTCCGGTTGGCAGCACTGATCGAGTAAAGCGAACCATCGCGGCTCGCAAAATTAACAACACGCCCGTTCGTAATCGGAGGGGAAGTAATTTCCTTTCCCGCTTTAAACGTCCAGACCTGGGCTTCCAGTGACCACTGAGGGAGTCGACGCTGCTCGAACAGCCGCTGAATTTTGCTCAGACTGTAGGCATGCAGCATTCCATCGATCGTACCATAGTAGACCTGCGTATCATCAGCAGCAGGACCGGTCGACGGTTGACCGTCCAGGACCAAAGTCCAGATCGTGCGGCCAGTCCGTTTATCAAGACCGTACATCGTCGACCCGACGATGATCATGGCTTCTGTTTCGTTTGAAATCGCTGCGAAGCTCGGCTGATCGAAGCGTCCCAGTTGGACTGCCCACAACTGCTGGCCGTTTTCTGCATCGAAAGCGGTCGTGACTCCGGACGAAGACTGCACGTAGACGATGGTTTCGTCGATCGAAACGTGCTTCACCTTATCCCGATGAGGGTTGGTGACAGCCTGTCCCCACCAGGCCCGCTCCAATCCGATCCGAGTCAGCTGCTGATGTGTCGGAAGTGGGGCATCACCCTTCAATTGGGCGTGAACCGGCAAAGCGGCCGTCACTGTCACCAACGCGACCATCGTCAATACCCGCAGGGATCTCGTCATCTCTTCGCTCTCTTCGGATTGTTTGAACGTCTACGGGCGGTCGAAGTACCAGAAACCTGTTACAGCCTTTGGACCGGTGAGCATCATGACTTCGGCGAATTGCCCTGTCGGATATGAATTCTGAATCGAAAGTCGGATCGTCGCTCAAGATCCAATCTGATCCCCTATCCTACCGATTTACCCAAACTGATCGCCAGCGGTTGAATCGACTGATTTCCGGGAAACTGCACTTCATTTCTCCAAGCGCCCTATAAGATGGAGCCGACCAATAGGAGACTCAACAGTCAAATCACTTGACCGACCTGAGACGGTTATGCTGACAATAACGCTTCTCATGAAAAGTCAGTCGGTGCGCGACCTGAGTCCGCAGACTGGGCGTAACCGGCAATTCTCCGACGCCAAACAAACTGTTGCGATCTGAAACGAATTGGACATAGAATCTTGAGTGATCCAATCCGGCCCTGCCGCTACGTCCCTCAGGGAGGTGAGAGATGAGTCACCCCTATTCATATCAGATTTCTCTGCACTTGCTGTCCGCAGGAGCGCGACAACCTCACCGCCGGTATCTGTTCACCGTCGCACTGACACTGGCGGGGTGGTCGTTAATCGCCCCCAACGCCGCAAAGGGTGACCTTGTCAAATTGCTGAACGGAGGCGAAGTCCGCGGAAAGATCACGGCGGGGATTGGAAGCGAGGGGAATATCCATTTGCAATCGATGACGGGTGCCACCATTGTCATCGAAAGCGAACAGGTTCAGTTTGTGACGACAAGACCAGATATCGTCGAGGAGTACGAATCACGATCCCGACGAATCAAGGACGATGCAGAGGCTCATTGGGAGCTGGCGGAATGGTGTCGCCAGCGAGGCCTTCTTCCGCAGCGCGAACATCACTTGCGGCGAGTGACGGAACTGAACCCTGACAACGACAAGGCGCAGTCGCTGCTTGGTCGAGTCTGGCATCAGGGCCAGTGGGTCGACAAAGACGAGCTGATGACATCGCAGGGATACGTGAAGTACAAGAACAAGTACATCACACCTCAGGAACTGGAGGTCATCGAAAATACTGCGGATGAGCTGGAACGCGAACGGGGATGGTTTCAAAAGATTAAACTGTGGTACGGCTGGCTGGACG
>NZ_DASWWZ010000646.1:0-2164 GCF_036405755.1 Schlesneria sp. | reverse complement strand
ACCATGTCACGATCGCCTTTACTGTTGGAGGTTCCCGACGATGATTTCGTCTCGAACGATCATGTCGTGCGCCCTTGCGGGTTCTCTGTTGATGAATCTGGGCTGTGCGAGCTTCTGGCACGATCTGAAACCATCGCGCCTGCATCGCCTTAATCGAGGGGCTGCCCCTTCGCTTGATCCGGAATTCAGTCTTCAAGAGCAACGCAGCTCGACGCAACTTGCCAGACGGCAGTCGCCTGCAAAAAAGTCGTCCATTTCGGCGAACACGGCCGAGGTGGCGATGGTGCGGGCGCAATCGCCAAGGTAAGTCCGGGATGTCGCTCAAACCGCGGGCTGGCTGTATCGGTACTCAGCCCGCGCTGGCGTCATTCCCTCGCCGCAAGGCCTTCGTGTTGATCGAGACGGATTTCCGGCTGGACCTCGCCGTAGGGTGAGGGCAGGCAGAAATCCGTCTTTTCATGCGGCGACTTGTTTCTCTGTGGCAGGTCGGTTTGCGGGGGCTCACCGTCTTGGGGTGGGATCGGGCTGCTGTTCTCGCTGGTGCCATCACACGGCGGAGCTTTCCTTCGGTCGCTTCGTCTGGTTCCGTCGCGCAGGTTTTCTCTATGCGGCCTTGAACTCCAGCAGCGTCTTCAGGTGCACGGACACGCACTCTGCCAGCTTCTGAATGTGGTAGCCCCCCTCGAGACAGCTCACAAGACGTCCGCCGCTGTAGGTCTCTGCGACGTCGATGACCATTTTTGTCAGTGCCTGGAAGTCTTCTGTCTCCAGTCCCAGTGACCCGATCGGGTCAAGGGTGTGCGCGTCAAAACCGGCACTCACCAGGATCAGCTCCGGGCGACATCGTTTCGCGGCGTCGTTCAACAACGACTCGAAGCCGCTGAGATAGTGTTTGCGGGAGGTTCCAAACGGAAGTGGCAGGTTGAATGTGGCTCCCAGGCCTTTGCCGGTTCCGGTTTCGTCCTTCTGACCCGTACCGGGGTAAAATGGCGAGCGATGAGCGGAGAGAAACCAGACGTCATCCCTCTGATAGAAGATGTCCTGCGTTCCGTTGCCGTGATGCACGTCCCAATCGACGACAAGAACGCGATTCAGGTGGTGCTGCTTGATCGCGTGGTCCGCCGCCAGGGCGATATTGTTGAACAGGCAAAATCCCATCGCGTCGTCTGCCAGGGCATGGTGACCCGGCGGGCGGATCAGGCAGAGTGCTCTTCGGTCATCATCCGCTCGTACTACGGAATCGACGGCGGCGAGAGCTGTTCCCGCTGCGAGCCTCGCAACTTCGTAGGACTTGGGTGACATAAAGGTGTCTCCTTCAATCCAACCGCCCCCCTCGTCCGCGAAGTCGGCAACCCTTCCGACATACATCTTCCCGTGGATCTGGGCCAGCTCGTCCACTGTAGCCACCCGGGGCTTTCCCAGGGTACAGCGCGCGTCGAGGCCGGATTGGATCAGTTCCTGACGAATCGCCACGAGTCGCTCGGGGCACTCCCGGTGTTTCCCGGTTTCATGTCCCAGAAAGCGTTCGTCCATATAGAGGACAGTCATCAGCCCCTCCCATTCGCAAACTGTTGGTGGCGATCCGCCTGTTTCTCAATCTTCATCTCCTCAGGATGTCATCTTTCTTCGTCCTTTGCCACGGTCAATGCCGCAACACCGTGTGCACGACAAATCAGCATTCGTTGATCTTTTGTTAGGCTGTCGCGAAGAGTTGCTTCGACAAACTCTCCAATCCTGATGTTCGTTCTCAGGCCCGGGGCCGTAGGGGGCAAGGCGATGGTCGCGGGTGACCATCGAAAGTGGTCGAAAAACCGAACCCGAAAAAAATCTGAAAATAGTTGCCCCAGTGCGTTGACTCACGAGGTCCACGCGCATAAGATCTCCCTCCCGCGACGCCGACAGCAAACGCTGAACGCGACGCAAAGATCTTTGACAAAACGGTTTAAGTAAGAATAGCTTAGAAATCATCACAAGCTGTTCGCTGAGCTTTGGGGCTCGGCGGCAGAAATTGTGGGTAGTAGAGTCAGTGAGATTCTAAAACCAAGTGGTCAAGTTATTAAGGGTGTGTGGAGGATGTCTCGGTGCCAAGAGGCGATGAAGGGCGTGGAAGACTGCGATAAGCCTGGGGAAGCTGTCAAACAAGCTCTGATCCCGGGATTCCTGA
>NZ_DASWWZ010000645.1:0-1910 GCF_036405755.1 Schlesneria sp. | reverse complement strand
GAGACACTGTCGAGCCCGCGCTTGATCTTGCCGTCGATCGTCCGATAGTCGAGCACCAGATTCTGCAGTTCGATACCGACGCCTCCCCCGACGAGATTCATTGCGGGATTGTCGGCCGAATGAAACGATTGATCGACCGGTTGCGCCAGCATTTCGAGCAGTTCTCCGACTCGCAGGCTGGCCTCATGCCCCTCGTCCACCACCCGGTGGATTTCGTTGAGAGGCGTCATCACGTTCAGAAACAGGACCGAGAATGTCAGGATATCGCCGAAGCTCACCTTGCCGTTGATCGCCAGGTAAGTCGCCAGTCCGAGGACAACGACGTGAAAGAAGCCTTCATTCAGCGACTTGGCACAACCGAAAAGGGACATCTGGAAGTGATGGTCAATTTCACGTTGTCGCCGCTTGTTCATCGCCTGCGACAGGCGATCGACTTCCAGGTGCATGGTATTGGCGACGCGGATGTATTCCGTTCCATTCAGTTGTTCGACGATCGTGCCGTCGATCTCTTCGCAGTCCTTCATCAGGTCCAGGCGGACTCCCTTTTGCGAGGCTAACTGTTTAAGGGTCAGCAAGACCGCCAGCGGGATGACTCCGAGCATGACGAGTCCCAGCAGTGGCTGCTTGGTCGTCGCGGCCACCAGCGCGAACACGCCGGTCAACAATGCGGGAAGACAATCCAGAAACAGCAGACGGGTGAACCGGACCAGACCATCGACACTGCGAAGAATCTTCCCGTGCAAGGCACCGACTTTATCCTGAGAGAGAGCGGTCAATTCCGTCTGAAGAACATGCTCCACGACGCGCAGTTGCATATCCCGATTGATCGAGGTGCAACTGCTCTCGACCAGAAATCGTCGATAAACATTAATCACTTCGCGGATCAGATAGATGGCCGAGATTGTTCCAAGTACCTTGGACGCTGTCAGATAAAGCTGTTCATGTGGCTGATCGCTCAGCAGCCCTTTCTGGATCCGATCGATCAGCCAGCCAAGTAAGAGCGCAACGGAGGTATTCCCGGCACTGGTGATCACCATCAACAGGGTGGCACCGGCGAGAGCCAGCTTTCTTGGGCGGGAGATCAGGGAGAGGACCTGAAAACCCCGTTCTGACACCATTTTGAGTTCGTGTAACAAACCGCGGCTCCCCGACTCGCAGTGCCTGCTTTGAACGAGAGTCGGATCCACCTGGACGGACGATCCCGTCGACGTGTCATTGGCGGCGACTCACGGCCAGCCGAAGGGTGCAACCAATGTGCCGATGCGCAAAACCGAAGAATCGTCCGCGCGCGAACACTCCGAAGGGCCGTCGTGAGATACGATCCGGCAGTGGAAGGCCGGGCGAGATGCCGGTTTTCGATCAGACTGGTGCTTCAACACAAGCCATGGTCCGATGGTGGGCATCGAGAAGGTCCTGTTGGGAGGTGACCTTCCCGACGGCATTCCTCAAGCCACCGGAGGTTCATGGTGATCGAGTCTGCTTTTTGCCGATGGCCGAGACAATCTGCAGGAACTCGTTGACGTTCTCTGCGGTCAGCAGTCCGACGAGGTGGTTTCGATTCATGACGGGGGCCGTAGAACAGCATTCTGCCTGCCGAATCCGTGAGAATGCCAGATCGAGCATCTCGTTCGAGTCGACGGAAAGAAAATCGCGGCGCATGACCTCGCCCACCTGCTTGTCCGGGCCATACTGCTGCAGGGCAATCATCAGGTCGCGACTGGGAAGAATGCCCACCACCTGCGAATCTTGCATGACGGGAAAATCGGTCTGGGGGGTCGCCAGAATCAGTTCAATCGCCCGTTGCAGCGTTTCTTCCGGATGAAGCGAATGAAACTCGGTCATCATGGCCCGTTTGACGGGAATTCCGCCCAGGGTGGTCTTCATCGTGACCATGCTGGCTTCCTGTTCGG
>NZ_DASWWZ010000644.1:0-3804 GCF_036405755.1 Schlesneria sp. | reverse complement strand
AGATTGGACCAAGAAACATCACCTCGCCACCTGGCAATGGACACCTCAACTGATGTCCTGCAAAGTTGAACCCCAAACCGCGAGTCCACAAAACACCCTATAATCAAGAGTTTCACCGAACGCAAAACGGGGTTGCACCCGTGCGAATCCGCGATTGATTCCGTTCAGGTGAGTGTTCGTGGGAGTAGCAGATGGCTTCTGATGCGGCTTCAAGCCTTGACTCAATCGACATGGGTACCTCGGCACTACCTGGCCGCGGAGCCCTCGAAATTGCCACCGTGCGAGCCCTCAGCCAAAGATCTGATCTGCAGGGGTTTCTGCGATTCGGAACCCATCTCGCCATCATCATTGGTGCGGGCTTGCTGGTCTGGCAAGCTATGCCCAATTGGTATCTGATGATTCCCGCGATGCTGCTGCAGGGATTTGCATTGGTCACGATGTTCGCTCCCATGCATGAGTGTGTTCACAAGACTGCTTTTGCGACCCCGATCTACAACGAAATCTTCGGCTGGATCGCCGGTTTACTCAGTTACTATAACTTCACCTACTACCGCTACTATCACACTTGGCATCATCGCTACACACAGGATGCGAATCGCGATCCCGAGCTGATGTCTCCTAAACCACAAACGGTAATCCAATACCTGCTGGAAATCAGCGGCATCCCCTTCTGGCTCTACCGCCCTCTGATGTTCGCCCGACTTGTGACCGGTCAAACCAGCAGCTACCCCTTCGTCCCCGAGAATGCCCGTCGCAAAATCTCCCTTTCCGCCGGGTTGCAATCGGCGGTGTACGTGGCGGGAATCATCTCCGTCGTATTGGGTTACCCTTACGCGCTGTACTGTTTCTTCCTGCCCACGTTCCTCGCTCAGCCATTGCTGCGAGCCATTCTGATTGCAGAGCACACTGGCTGTAGTGATGACGAAAATGGACTGACGAATACCCGCACGACACTGGCGAGCTTTCCGGTACGGCTGCTGATGTGGAATATGCCCTACCACACAGAACATCACCTCTATCCTTCGATCCCCTTTTTTCAGTTGCCTAAGGCCCACGGAGAACTCAAACAGAAGCTGGCACACCTGGCCCCGAATTACGTCGCCGCCAATCGTTCGGTCGTCCGCTCCCTCGGCACTGAAAAGCGGGAGGAAGCCTCTTGAGTGCCCCGGCCTCCCCTCCCCTGGCCGCTTCGAACTATCAGATCTTCCGGCTTCCCGACTTTACGCTCAAATGTGGAGTTGTCGTTCCAGAGCTTCAGCTGGCCTACAAGACCTACGGGAACCTCAACCGAGATCGCTCCAATGTCGTGCTCTATCCCACTTCGTACGGGGCACAGCATATGGACATCGAGTGGCTGATCGGGGGGCCTGACAGCATCCTTGATTCCACACGCTACTTCATCGTCATCCCGAACATGCTCGGAAATGGCTTGTCCACCTCCCCTTCCAACAGCCCTTTTCCCCCTGGACATCCATTTCCGTTCATTTCCCATGTTGACAATGTCATCGCACAGCGGCGAATGCTGGCAGAGGTGTTCGGCATCAACCGACTGGCAATGGCATACGGCTGGTCAATGGGAGCCCAGCAGGCACTTCACTGGGGCGCACTCTTTCCTGACTCGGTCGAGCGGATCGCGGCCGTCTGCACGTCAGCCAGAACCTCGCCCCACAATCAGGTCTTTCTGGAAGGCCTGCGGGCGACATTGACCACCGATCCCAACTTTGTGGAGGGATACTTCCGAACACATCCCGAAAAGGGCTTGCGAGCCTTTGGCCGCGTCTATGCTGGCTGGGCTCTCTCACAGGCTTTTTACCGCGAACACGTCTACCTGAGTCTCGGCTACACCTCGCTGGAAGACTTTCTGGTCCGGGATTGGGAAGCGAGCTTCCTGCGTCGCGACGCCAATAATCTGCTGTCCATGCTGCAGACATGGTTGCATTCTGACATCAGTGATAATGACGTCTTCCAGGGCGACCTGGACAAGGCCCTGGCATCGATCACCGCGAAAACGTTCATCATCCCGGGCCAGATGGATCTTTACTTCACTCCCGAAGACAGCCTGATTGAGGCCAGAAAGATGCCCAACGCGGAATTCCGCCCGATCCCTTCGATCTGGGGCCATCGCGCCGGAAATCCATCGAAGCATCTGCAAGATCAGTTGTTCCTGAAAGCCGCAGTCGCGGACTTATTAAACGATTCCTGAATCGCGATTGGTGTTCGTCAAGGTTCGTCGGAGCGCGCTCCTCGCTTTGAACCGCACCTGAAACTGAAGACCTGGCGCCCGCCACTCGTGGGCGATACGAACTGAGAACGTCCTCGACTGCTGCTCGCGGCGATCGACGACGTACATGAATCGAAAGACGCGATCATGAACCTGCAGCAAACCGCAAACGAGCTGGGGATACGTTATTTCCTGGTGTCATTCTCCGACCTCGTCGGGACATCCCGGTCGAAGCTGATCCCGGCCAGCGCCATCTCAGAAGTCTCCGAGAAGGGAGCGCCTTTCGCCGGCTTCGCCACCTGGCTCGACCTGACTCCAGCCGACCCGGATATTTATGCCCTGCCTGACCCCGCAAGTCTGATTCAGCTTCCCTGGAAACCCGAAGTCGGATGGCTGGCGGCTGACTTGATGATGGAAGGGAAGCCGCTTGCACAAGGCCCCCGCAATGTCCTCAAAAAGTCGATCGGCCGGGCTGCTGCCCGAGGGTTTGAAATGCGAACCGGGGTCGAATGCGAATTCTTCCTGCTCAGTCCCGACGGAAAGCAGATCGGTGACAAATTCGATGACCAGAGGAAGCCCTGCTACGACCAGCAGGCCTTGCTTCGTCGTTATGACGTCATCTCCGAAATCTGTGATGCGATTGAGAAACTCGGCTGGGAGCCGTACCAGAACGATCATGAGGATGCCAACGGACAGTTCGAAATCAATTGGAAATACAGCGAAGCACTCCGCACGGCGGATCAACAGACCTTTTTTAAGTTTCTCGTCCGATCAATTGCCGAACAGCATGGGCTGCGGGCGACGTTCATGCCGAAGCCCTTCTCTCGCCTGACCGGAAACGGCTGCCATATTCACGTTTCCGTCTGGGACAAAGAGCGGAAAGTCAACCTTTTCCACGACGCCCGCAACGATCTGGGGCTGTCCCCCCTGGCCTATGAATTCCTGGGTGGGGTCCTTAACTCCGCCGAGGCGATTTCGGCCATCGTGAACCCCACCGTGAATTCGTATCGCCGCATCCATGCACGGGGAACCAGTTCCGGAGCCACCTGGTCCCCGAATACGATCAGCTACGCAGGGAATAACCGTACTCACATGATCCGTATTCCCGACGGCGGTCGATTCGAATTGCGGTTGGCGGACGGGGCAGCCAACCCCTACATCATGGCCGCGGCTCTGCTCGAAGCGGGGATGGATGGAATCGACCACCGCCGTCACCCGGGGCCTCCATCGGAATCAAACGCCTACCTCGATCGCATTCCCGATGGACTGCGGATCCTTCCCGACAATCTGCTCGATTCGTTGCGAGCCCTGGAACGAGATACAATCCTGACCGCGGGACTGGGCCCGGAATTTGTGACCGGCTTCCTCAAACTCAAGCATGCAGAGTGGAGGGATTTCTCCAGCTACGTGACTCAATGGGAGCTGGACAACACCCTCGACTGCTGACGACAGCTTGCCAGAGTGGATGTGCGTTATGCCTTAGAGTCCACAGAGGTCCGTCGAATCTAACCGCCCGTCATGCAGTGCGGATGCAACGAGGACGGAATCAACGCCCGATCCTCGAAACCGCAACAGGTCGGCTC
>NZ_DASWWZ010000643.1:0-5021 GCF_036405755.1 Schlesneria sp. | reverse complement strand
TTGACAGAACTCCGTCAGGCTCGCCCCGACATGGAAATCAGCCGATAGACGATGCTTGCAGGAATGGTCTCGCATTTACAGATCGTTCCAGCTTCTTCTCGTATCGCGCTCGGGTTTCTGTCTCGGTTTGTATAGAGTATGCCCCAAACCGGTGATGGCATTGTGGTGGCGCCTCACGACAGAATACACAGGACAAAATTTAATAGCGCCGTGAATGCTGCGGCTTCGAAGGGCTCTTGATTGATGTCCAACGCTCCTTTTTTAACCAACCCCTATGACTGCAATCTGGACCAGGTGGAAGCCAACTTCGCCCCCCTGACTCCTCTCTCATTCCTGCAGCGAGCCGAAAAGGTGTACCCCAAACGAGTCGCCTGGGTGCACGGGGACCAGCAATCCACATATACCGAGTTCGCGGAACGATGTCGGCGGCTGGCGTCGGCGCTGGCAAAACTGGGCATTGGCCGAGGGGACACCGTGGCGATCATGGCCTCGAACGTTCCCCCCATGCTGGAAGCGCATTACGGTGTTCCCCTGACCGGCGGGGTCCTCAATGCTCTCAACATTCGGCTGGAACCTTCCACAATCGCCTTTATCCTGGAACATGGCGAAGCCAAAGTCCTGATCACGGATCGTGAATTTTCGGCGACAATCCAGCCAGCACTGGAACAACTGAAGAAATCCGGGCGTACTCTGACCGTCATCGACATCGACGATCCACAGTATCAAGGGCCAGGCCATCGTCTCGGAGGCATGGACTACGAAACATTTCTGAAATCAGGCGACCCTGACTATCACTCTGTCGTCCCTTCGAATGAATGGGATGCCATCGCGTTGAACTACACCTCTGGAACGACGGGTAACCCCAAAGCGGTCGTCTATCACCACCGCGGCGCGTATCTCCTCGCGATGGGCAACCTGCTGGCGTGGAACATGACCGCAGCGCCGGTGTATCTGTGGACGCTACCGATGTTCCACTGCAACGGATGGTGTTTTCCGTGGACGCTCAGCGCCGTCGGAGGCACGCACATTTGCCTTCGACGTGTGGAGGCGGGAGCGATCATCAATGCAATCAAGCAACATCGCGTCACGCATCTGTGTGGAGCCCCTATTATCCTCAACCTGCTCATCCAGTCACGTGATCAGATTGAACTGGACCGCACAGTGGAAGTCATGACGGCCGCGTCGGCTCCTCCCAGTTCGGTCATTGCCGGCATGGAAGAAATTGGATTTCACGTCACCCACGTGTATGGACTGACGGAAGTTTACGGTCCCGCCACCGTATGTGACTGGCATCCTGAGTGGAATGACTTACCACTCGAAGAGCGATCCCGATTGAAGGCGCGTCAGGGAGTCAACTACGCCGTCCTCGAAGGACTGATGGTCGCCGATCCCGCCACCATGCAGCCCTGCCCTGCGGATGGAAAGACCATCGGGGAAGTCATGATGCGGGGCAATATCGTCATGAAGGGTTATCTCAAGAATCCCGAGGCGACCCTGGAAGCATTTCGCGACGGCTGGTTCCATACCGGGGACCTGGCTGTCCTGCATCCAGACGGTTACATCGAACTCAAAGATCGATCCAAAGACATCATCATTTCCGGTGGAGAAAACATCTCGACCATCGAAATTGAAGAAGTCCTTTCCCGGCACCCCGCCGTGCTGGATTCAGCCGTCGTGGCCATGCCCGACGAAAAATGGGGCGAACGTCCCTGTGCCTTCATCTCGCTGAAATCTGAGACGGGTCTGACGAGCAGCGACATCATCACGTTCTGCCGCCAGCATCTCGCAGGGTTCAAAATTCCCAAAGCGGTGGTCTTTGGTCCTCTCCCCCGAACATCAACGGGAAAGATCCAGAAAACGCTACTGCGAGAACGGGCTCGCGAGCTCCAATGAGAAGCGGGGGGAATGGATTCCCGCCGAAGAGGGTCCGTTACTTCAGTCTGCGATGGGGCTGAAATCACCCGGATCGCTGCAATCCCCTCACCACCAGTCAAGCGGTGATGAGGCGTCCGGGTGAATGCCCTCAGGCCGGAAGTGCTCAGAACTCGCCGATGATTTCCCCACCGTTCCGACTGCCGATTCCCCGCCATAATTGCGCGTCGATGCTGTCGCTGACAAATCGTCCTGACCCGTCACACATCAACAGGTGCGTTCCACCTACGTGCATACTTCGGGCCGCCTTCCAGCCGACCGCAGTGTAGCCGGCAGCCGCTGAATTGGTGATACAGTCCCAGTTCTTTGAATTCGGTGTGTAGTAGTGATTGTACGACGTATTGCGTATCTCGCCCGAGAACCAGAGAAACTGACGCAGGGTCTGAACGTTCCACATCGACGCTGATGCACAAGCGGCATCATCCACGGTTCCGTACGTCGTGAGATAGGCATAGGACTTTTGAGCCCCATTCGGCGGCACAGGTCCGGGTGAGTTTGTTGCCCCATCCCCTAGAATACTTTCGGACATACACGCAGTGTTGCTGGTCCCGTCACTGATGTCGGCAATGCGAACCTTCGAATTGGCGAACATCACACCGTCAGAGTTGTACGGCGATCCGTTTCCCGACGCATAAACGCCACTTCCCTGATTCCCGCAATAGTTCGAGGGCCCCAGGGCTGCGACGCCGTAAGCTCCACCAAGAGACTTCGACTTGTCACTGGGACACAGAAATGACGGAATGATGGTCCCTGCAGCAATCTGATTGTTCGGATCGGCAATGTCGTAGGGAGCGGTCGCCGCATATGTCGGAGCGTTCAGATTCATCAGGTTGTAGAGGTTTGCCTGATCGATGTAGGGGCTGAGATAAGCGAGCACCCCCCAGTTCCCCGCACTGTAGGCATAGTTGCCACCCGGGACGAGGTTGGGCGGAAACGTCGAGTGGGTGCTTTCATAGTTGTGAAGCGCCAGCCCAAGTTGCTTCAAATTGTTCTTGCACTGCGTTCGGCGGGCCGCTTCGCGCGCCTGCTGAACCGCTGGCAGGAGCAAGGCAATCAGGACAGCGATAATCGCAATCACAACCAGCAGTTCGATCAGTGTAAACGCCCGACGTTTCATAGCAATTCCAGCTGAAATACGGTCAGTTGCAACAACCCTCTGACATTCATTAGAATATCAGTGCGTAAATTCCGCAAGGCTTCCGAGAGCGATCACATGCCCTTTCCTCCCAAACCCCGACGGCAAACTCGTTTATTTCTTTCGCTGTTCCTGCTGTGGACAACAGGACTGGCAGGATGCGGAACTTCGCCCCCCTCTGACAGGTCGAACATGATGGATCAGGTACTGGGAGCTCTTCAGGTCCAGGGGGCAGCCAAACGAGACGCCGCCCTGGCAGAAGCCTGTCGCCAGTCCGCCGACGCGGGCGATGGTTTCGCCGTGATGCAGGGGCTACCGCTGATCCAGCAGGAATCGCTGAGAAATCAGGTCGCGGTCGAATGCGCGGAAGCACTCTCTGGCTGCGGTAAACAGAACGAAGCAATAGACGCTGCCAACCTGATTACCAAAGAGGAACAGCGAGAGGAACTGGTCAACCGACTTGAGGCGGGGACCTGAGGAACTCGAGTCGGTATCGGTTATTTTTGCCAATCGCGCACGACGTCGTTCATCTTGACTTACTCGTCATCAATCCAGCGTGTGTGAGACTGGATTCAGCAGCATGCATGAGGAGATCCGTCATTGGTTAACCTTCCCGCGGACGTGAGTTTGGTCGCCGCACCACCGTTATTCGATCAATGGAAGAAGGACGGCTTCTTCATGATTCGAAACTTTTTCTCGACCGATCAGATCGAATTGCTGCGCCACGAATCCGATCGACTGCTGACCGAACACCGCCATTTGATTTCACTGCGGAACCTGCGGTGCCGCTACATGCCGCACCACGAAACAGGCGAGCTCCTGTTCGAGGTATTCGATCCGGTCAACGATATCTCACCCGTCTGCACCCGATTTTGCGATGACGCTCGCCTGGCGGCGCTCCTCGAATCGCTTTACGGTGAGCCTGCCTGTCTCTTTAAAGAGAAACTGATCTTCAAGCCCCCCGGCGCACAGGGATATCAGCTCCATCAGGACATACCCCAGGGATGGAAGGGATTTCCTCGAACGTTCCTGACCGTTCTCATCCCAATTGACCCGAGCACCGAAGAGAATGGCTGCACAGAAGTCTTTTCAGGCTACCACAACGATTTTCTCATGCAGGATAGCTCGGTCTACATGCTGCCGGATGATATTGTCGATCCGCAGCGAAAAACTTGCCTGGCACTCAACCCGGGCGACATTGCCGTGTTTCATGGATTGACGCCTCATCGTTCCGAACCGAACCGTTCAACACAAATGCGCCGCGTGTTCTACGTGAGTTACAACGCCCTGTCCGACGGGGGTGACCAGCGTGACGCTCATTACGCCGAATTTCGTGAGCGGCTCGCTCAGCACCGTGCCGCACAAGCTTCCGCGTCGGTGTACTTCGAGTAAACAATGACGGACCGATCCCACCCTGTTCAAATCACGATAGACAAGGATTGAGTGAGCGAACGATGTCACGCGAAACAGGTTCCCAACCCGTGCCCCGGGGTTCCCGCTACGGCTGGGTCATCATCGTGATTGCGGCCATGGCCATGGTCGCCACGCTGCCCGGTCGTACCCACGGACTCGGCATGATCACCGAGCGTCTGTTGGCGGAAGAACGGTTCCACCTTGAGCGTGTCCAGTACAGCAATATCAATTTGTGGGCGACGTTGCTTGGAGGGCTATTCTGTCTCCCCTGCGGCTGGCTGATCGACCGGTTTGGAATGCGGATCACACTGACGGCGACAATCGCAGCACTGGCCGCAACCGTGCTTTGGATGACACGAATTAACGATCTGCCCACCTTGTCCGTTGCGATTCTGTTGACGCGTGGATTCGGACAGAGTGCTCTTTCGGTCATCAGTATCACCATGGTCGGCAAGTGGTTTCGGGACAAGATCAGTCTGCCGATGGCCGTCTACTCGCTACTGCTGACCGTTGGTTTCATCTACGCCAGTATCGCGGCCAG
>NZ_DASWWZ010000642.1:0-4585 GCF_036405755.1 Schlesneria sp. | reverse complement strand
GATATTCAGCCGCTCAAGCGATTTGATGGAGCCAATTGCGACAGCCCCTTTCTCGGTGATCGGGCAGGCATAGACGCCCAGGTACAGCAGATTCTTCAGCCCGCCCCCTTTGGTGACTTTGGATAGCGCTTCACAGGTAATCCGCGTATGCCCAATCTCCAGGTATTCCAGCGGTTCCACCTTACTGAGCGACATCAGGCCGTAGTCGGTAATGGCGTTGCGTGACAGTGTCAGTTCCGTCAGCGTTTTCGCGTTGCAGACCAGATCCAGCGCCGCGTCGTTCAGATTCGTTGAGTCGATATGGATGGCTTTCAGCGAGGGGAGATTGCCGATCGCCCGAAACCCGTTCATCGAAAGGGCACAGCGGGTCAGTTCCAGATGCTTGAGGTTCTGTAGTCCAGAAAGAGCGGCCACGCCGACGTCGGTGACACGGGTATCCGCCAGTGCCAGCACTTCCAGTGACGACAGGTTCCCCAGTTTCTGGCAAACTTCGTCATCGATCTGAGTCCGGTTGAGTCGTAGTTGTCGCAGATTCGTCAGGCGTTCAATCGCCCCGAAGGCATTCTTGGTGACCGCGCTGTTGTCCGCATTGATCTCGGTGATGCGGTCGGCTCCCTCTTTCAGCGACGTGAGCTGAGTAATCGCGGCATCCGTCACCTCGGTGGGCTGCAGGGCATAGAACTTCGCGATGATTTCGTCAGGGCTTGGTTCCTGCGGTGCTGGCTGAACCGGGATCACGGGTGGAGCGGGCTGGACCGAGGTGGTAGGGGCGGCCTGGGGTTGCTGCTGGCCGGTGAGTTCTCCCCAGGTGGGAATTTTTCCGCAACCAGCCAGTCCTGCCGTTAAGCAGGCAGAGAGAACGGTAAGTAAAAATGAACCGCGCATCGTCAGCATTCCTTCAGGAGATGAGCATAGATGGGATGACGAACAAGACAAAAGATGTACCAAGTCAAACGAATCTGTAAGCAAAAGTAAACTGGCTTTATCCACCACCCCGAACGGCCGCCGAATCATGCCGTTTCTCACTTCCGCCCTGCGAGTGGTCACCAGGTTCCTGCACAAGAGGGCGGAACGGCCGAGCCGCCGGGAAGAAAGGTGGCCGGGGCGTGATGTGAATAAGGAGGAAGCGATCCTGGTCAGTATGTACGAACGAGTTCCGTTCGGCAGTGACAAACGCCGCGCGCCGGTTCCCCGTTTTTGGCTAACCGGGACTGGTGAAGGGTTCCATATGCACCAGCACATGGCGAACCTGGGGGAGGGCCTGCAGGATTTCGGCCTTCACTCGTCCTCCCAGGCTATGGGCATTGCTCAGGGGCATGGAGGGGGCTGCCTGCACGTGGATATCGACCAGATAGAACATTCCCGAACGGCGAACCAGCAGTTTCTCGATCGCCAGCACCTCCGGCACCCGCTCTGACACCGTTCGAACCGACTGGACGATCTCGTCGCCAGGGGACGCGTCCATCAGGTCACGCAGAGCCGAACGAAGAATTCGGACGCCATTGAACGCAATGACGGATGTGGCGAGCAGGGCCGCCCAGTCATCGGCGTGTTCCCAACCGGGTCCACCCAATAAGGCGATTGAAATACCAAAGAACGCCGCCGTGGATGTGATGGCGTCACTCAGGTGGTGCCAGGCATCCGCCTCGATGGCTCCGCTTCCTGTTTCGACACCCACCGCGTGGACCCGCCGGGAGACCAGCCATTTGACTGTCACCACGACGGCCAGGACGAATAGAGTCCAGGGGGCTGGCATGTGGTGCGGCGTACGGATTTCCCGCACTGCTTCAATCGCAATCCCAATCGCGGTACCGATCAACATGAGAGCCACCACAGCCGTCGCCAGCGTTTCCGCACGTCCGAAACCGAACGGAAATTCGTCCGTGGGATCACGCCGGGCGATCTTTAATCCGCTCATCACAATGATCGATGAAAAGACATCACTGCCCGATTCGACCGCGTCTGCAATCAGGGCGTAGGAGTTACCGATCACGCCCGCCAGCAGTTTCGCCATGGCGAGCAGCGTATTAATGAGGATCCCCAACTGGGCAGCACGAATGCCCTTTTCTGCCATGTCGGTCATTGCTGAAAGTTACCATCGTTCAGAAGTGGAAAATTGCGATCGTGGACAAAACCTGGAGACCAGACGTTCTGATTGCGGGTGAGGAAAGGATCGTTTTGGTACCGCTGTCGCGTTGGTTCTGCCGTGAAGCACAGTACATCCGTCAAAGGTCTGCTGCTCTCTCCAAGTCAGGGTGAACGGGATTCGACCCATTCTTTCATCGCTGACCCGACGGTGACCTGGCCAATTCCCTTGAGGCTGAGTTTCGACATCGAACGGAGAAGTTTAGTCAGCCGTGAATCGCCGTACGACGCCCAGAGCATGACTTCATCGACAGATTCCGTGCCGGCCGGGTGGTTGAGTGCGGGAAGCCGGGTTTTGAGTCGATCGAGAATTTCTTTCTTTCTCGTGCCATTGGCGGCAAACCGCAGCAGGCGTACGACGACCATCCCGTGGTAGGTCTTCAGATCGCGATCGAGGAATTCGAATAGCACTGGTAGTCCAGATTCACCGGATTGATAGAGGATCTCGACGAGTGCCTCGAACCACAACCGCTCCCAGCCCTCCTTCCACTTGAGTGCGCCAGCGGATTTGGCAGAGAGAGGGGGATACCACCACTCGGGAAATCGACTGAGGTCTTCTGGCGTCAATTGCATCGCGAGCTTCGCCGCGGCAGCGATCAGTTCGGAGGGGATGGACGAACAACCGTCGTCATCGCCCGCTTGCACGACGACTTGAGCAATCCGTTCTTTCAGCGTTGCAGACATGACAGGGCCTTTGTGCGGAAGAAGCGAAAGAGCCTGACGGCTCGATTCACGGTCTGCTTGCGAGCCGGCGTCCGATTGTGACGCTTTCCCGGTGGTTTGGAAAATGACGGACGATCAGGATTCGTGAGCAGCAGTCTCGTCCGCCGATTTCGGCACTTATCGCATCGAGGCAGGATTGAGGAAGCCGCGAGTGCCGTTCAACAGGGACGCGAGCCCCTGCAGCCGTTTATTGCACGCATTCAATGCACTGAGGCCCGTCATTTCACGGATCCACTTTCGGGATGCGGGAGTTTCAGCCGGCCCGCTTCAGCCGCGCGACGGCCCCTGTCATGACGGGGGACAGGGTGAGCGAGAGAATCAGCGCCCAGGGGGTAGCTGGCACAGGGGAAGGATCACTCTGGATCTGGATTTCAGACTGCGTCTCTTCCATCAGATAGCCGCTCACCTGTGAGTTCTCGGGTGAGCTGCCGTCATTGGACTTGTCGCGGTTGGCCGGGTCGTGCCAGGCGGCTTTGTCGGTTTGCCGTTCTGTCAGTCGCTGTTCGAGTTGTTTCCCGGTCGCCGTTTCGACCTGACGCAGCCATTGAGCGATCAGTTCCGGATCAAGTCCTGCGGCAGTCTCCGCGATCCCCTTTGTGAACGTCTGAAGTTCGGGGTTGTCGCAGGTGAGCGTGTCACAGGCGACTCCATTTTCGACGATACTGGTGACATAGATTTCGGCCAGTTCCTCACGTGTTTGCTGGTCGGGATCCCAGTACCCCTTGCGAATAACTTCCAGCAATCGTCCCGCCATCCCCTCGCGGGCGTGGGGATTGTGAGCATGGAAGAAGTCTTCGAGTTTGAGATCGTAGCGATCTTTCAGCCAGACTTCGTGCAGTTCCTGCCACTTCTGCGGCCCGACTGTCTCGGGGTAGACTACCTGCCAGCCCCAGAGGTATTCCGTACTTTTCCAGACTTCGCGTGCCCCGGCGTACCCTTCCTGCTGCATCCCTTTGATGTACTCGGGGTTCAGCAAGCGCGAGCGAAATTCCTGTCCGAGAAAGCGTTCAATCGGTTCATGTCGTTCCCGACCGGGTGTCCTCAGATCCGTCACCAGCATCGGGGGACTCTTCCCGCCATCGACTCGGCGGACCCCCAGCGCGATACTGCCGCCGTAGCCGAAATAGTCATCGTTATCCAGTGTCGCATAGAGTTTGCTTGAACGTGTATGGACGATCCGCTGCGTGCCGGCCAGTGCGGCACGAAACTCGGTCTCCATGCTCTGCCCCCAAGTCCCTTGTCCGTAGCCATGCCCCATCCGCCGGATGTAGTTGTCGGCAACTTGGTCTTCCGTGTCCCACGAGCCGCTGGCAGATGCCATTGCGGCCAGTTTGCTGTCATGCATGCCGCTCGGTTCTGCGAAGAAGCGAATGCGGGCTCTGGTCCGGGCTTCGTCAATATTCATGCCACCCGCTACGAGTTCGGCGGTCAGTTGTTCGATGTGTGCGCGGATCGGATTGTCGGGCTCAGGTGAATCTGCCGCCAGTTGCACGGCTTGATCAAACAGTTCGACCAGCACGGGAAACGTGTCGCGATAGAGGCTGGTTCCGTGCATGACGACATCGACACGCGGACGCCCGAGTTCTTCGCGGGGAATCAGTTCCAGACCGGCGACTCGTCCCTGTTTGTCCCGTTTGGCCCGCACACCGACTAAAGCCAGAGCCTGGGCTTCCTGAACGCCGGCATGGCGGATGGTTTCGACCCCCCAGACCTGCAG
>NZ_DASWWZ010000641.1:0-4646 GCF_036405755.1 Schlesneria sp. | reverse complement strand
GGAATCGGTGGCATGCTTTTAGGCATCTTTGGCGGTCTGGCGGGACTGTCTGCACGGAGAAAGAGGAAACATCTAGCTGTGAGCATGTGTTCCACCGCGATCGCGTTCTCGCTGGTCTCACTGATCGCGGGAATCGCTGGTCTCGAGATGCGGCAACCGTTTCACGTTTTCTATCCACTGCTTTTAATCGGCGGGATTGGAGCGTTCGCAATCGGGCTGAACCTGCGAAATCTCTTGCAGCAGATCCGCTCTGAAGAACTTCGGAAGATCCAGGCGGCCGACGCCGTCTGACCGCGCGCCGTTTAATTTCGCGCGGACAAGCCTGGCGAGATCTCCTTCTCAGCATAGCTCTTCTCCCGCCTCACGCAGAGTTGAGGAGATCACGCCATTTCCAGAGTGTCGCACCCGGGTGACGAGACTCGCCACGACATTTGGCTCTCGCTCGTGGAACGAAGCGAGTTTCCCCTCACCGGCGGTTTTTGCCGGCGACTGGCGTTCTAAAAGGGGGATGGCTATTCTCACCCAATCCGTGTTGAAGTGTTCCAGCTGAAAGACAGCTATTCGGACAGGTAGCACCGCGAGGGCGAACGCGGCCACCGGTTGACATCCTGTTTGGGCCTGATTGTGTAATACACTTCCACAGGAACGTGATTTTCGTGGCTGATATTGACGCTTGGCGTCTAGAGGTTTTTCGAATCATGTTAACTCACAAGCCCCAAGCCATTTCGGGAGTCAGTCCGGATCACGAAACGGTGATCGAAGAGTTGTATCCGTCGATTGCTCATACTGGTGTGGGCGAACTGATTCATCGGATACTGAATTGCATTCCCACTCGCATCTGGGGAATGAAAGTTTCGAACATTCTGTTCGGATTGCCGCTGGCCCCGCTGGCTGCCTTGACCTACTTGTGGATGAAAGTTTTCGGTTCACGATACGTTTTAACTAACCGAGTCGTAAAACGTGTCCAATCAATCGGTTACCGGCAGTTCGAATCGATTCCCCTTTCGCAGATCGTCAGTGCGACGGTCGAGCCCGAGTCGGTGAGAGACTTTTACAAGACGGGCGACATTCGACTCACCGGTGCTGGCGGCCAGCCACTTCTGGTTCTGGAAGGTGTCCCGCGCCCCGAACGGTTCTGCCAGGTCATTCAGGAGGCCTGTGATGCGAAGCGCCTCGTGGCCAGTTCCCTTGCGCGGATCAATGCACGACATTGAGATCCGTCGCGGCGGTTCGATTTGATCTAAGTGTTTTCCATATTTCTGTTTAGAGTGGACTCACCACCGTCTCTCCGAGAGCGCAAAGAGAACTTTGCCGATTGGAGCGGTTTTCCCAAAAGTTCCGGATGTCAGGTGCCGATATTGTCAGCGAGGGAAGAGTGCGCGTCGGCCTGCGGCGCTCAGTTTTCTCTTCGATCTGAATCGTCCAGACGAGGCGACTTGACATTAAGTCTTTCTTGGGTATACAGTTGAGTCTCATCAGCACCATCGAAAACTGTTCGACTGTTCCAAGTCGTCATTCTTCGGGAGACTCAGGTCATGACCAAGAAAGAAATTGTCAAAGAGATCTCAGAAGCCCTGGGGATGACTCAGCTCAAGACGAAAGAGATCGTCCAGAAAACGTTCGATGCGATCGTCAAGACGCTCGTCGCAGACGGGCGAATCGAGCTGCGGAACTTCGGAGTTTTTGAAGTCAAAAAGCGTGCGGCCCGGAAGGCGCGGAATCCACGAACTGGCGATAAGGTCTTCGTACCTGAGAAGTTCGTGGTGACGTTCAAGCCAGGCAAAGAGATGGAGGAAAAAGTCCGTCAATTGGAGATGGAGGCTGCGGCCAAAGCGGCCATTGAATCAGCCGACCATCACCAGCTCAACGGAGCGCCCGAACCAGTCACGATCGCCCCGGAACTCCCCACCAGCCTCCCTGAATGATCTCTTCTGCAGTTGCAGTGGCGGTCATTGCGTGGCAGGTGTGAAGTCGGTGTGATCGAGATATCACAAAGGCGTCATACCAGCGGATTGACTGCTGGTCGAAATACGGAAGTATCGATCACGGCACTGCACCTGTGAAAGATCTTATCGCAGACACATTGCGCGAACGAAACCGCCTGCGGGCGGTGGGCACGGAGGCCATCATGCGAAATCGGCTGTACATTGCATTGTTGCTGCTGGGTTGCAGCTTTGGACAGATCGGCTGCATTGTCCCGATCTATTCGTCATCACCCGATGTTCGTGCCCGTCAGTTGATTTACGCCTCTGAAGGTTATCGGCACATTCCCGAAATCTGGGAACGTATCTGGTCGCTCGATATGCCAGACGTCGCGACTCCCTACCGTACTCACGGTGGTGTGATCTAGTTTTCTGATCAATGCGTTCGCAGATCGTTCCGGTTCGCTCTGGCGGCCCTGTACGGCCTATGATGCGGGTGTGAGATCCGCTGTGAGGAAACACCTTGCAGCGTGAAGTCTCCACTCGGGTCGTCGTTCGCTTTTGTTCCAGGAAATTCTCGCGCTCGGGGCTGCGTGAATGTCGTCCCGGCGCAAGGGCGTGTACGATATTCGAGTAATGACGGACAGGCGGGGTCGAGCAGCCAATGGGGCGGCATTCGACGCGACTCGCCTGCGTCATTCAGAAGAGAATTGCCTCGTGCCGCGCCTTGACGTCCAACTCAATCGAATTCACCTGAAGAATCCTATCCTCGTGGCGTCCGGGACGTTTGGGTACGCACGCGAGATGGTGGCGTATGCTGACTTCTCCCAATTGGGTGGAGTCATTCCTAAAACCGTGACCCCCTTGCCCCGTCCCGGTAACCCGCCGCCGAGAACGGTCGAAACGACCTCCGGTTTGTTGAATTCGATTGGCCTGGACAACGATGGGCTGGATGTCTTCATCGCCAAGCACTTGTCTGCGCTGCTGGAGTTGGGGACTGCGGTGATTGCCAATATCGCCGGGAAGAACACCAGCGAATTTGTCGAGATGGCCCGCAAGCTGAATCAGTTCCCCAAGCTGGCGGCGCTCGAACTGAACATCTCCTGCCCCAATGTCTCGGGCGGCGTCGACTATGGAACTAATCCCGCGATGACTGCTGAAGTGGTCTCGGCGGTTCGTAACGCCTGCGATCTTCCCATCATTGCCAAGCTCACCCCTAACGTGACGAATGTCGTCGAGATTGCTGCTGCCGCGAGCGAAGCAGGGGCAGATGCTCTGTCACTCGTCAACACATTCCAGGGGTTTGCCGTCAACTGGCGGACGCGCCGACCGATTCTGGGAAATGGACTTGGCGGACTCAGCGGTCCCGCGATTAAACCTCTCGCACTGCGTGTTGTCTGGCAGGTGGCCCAGGCCGTGAAAACGCCGATTATCGGAATTGGCGGTATCCAGTCGATCGATGATGTCATGGACTTTCTTGTCTGTGGTGCGTCTGCCGTCCAAGTGGGGACCGCGAACTTCTATAACCCGACTCTCGCATCGAATCTGGTGAGCGACCTCGAGTCGATTCTGGAACAGGAAGGGTGTGAATCGGTCAGCGACATAGTCGGAACGGTTCTCCCTTCGAAAGTTGCTCAGATGGCTTCACGGGTTTCGTGCGGCGTCGCGAAGGCAACTTGACCGGTCCGCTCTATTAACCCGGGGCGTCGTTGCTACAATTCCCCTGCGGTTCTCCCTCAATTTTCGCTGCACTGCTTCGTCTCGGATATCCGTTCAGCATGACAGACATCGCTGCCTCGCCGAATCATTCGACTCAACTCCCCGTCCTCTCCAACGGTCCGGCCGCTTCGGATCAACCGCGAGTCGGGAGCGGGATTGACTATGAACGATTCCTCGACTGCGTTCATTGCGGTCTCTGTACCGCCGCATGTCCTACGTACCTCGAGACCGGGAACGAGAACGATAGTCCTCGCGGCCGTATCTACCTGATGCGAGCGGTGACCGATGGTCGTCTGGAGCTGACAGACACGGTCAAAGGACATCTCGATCTGTGTCTGGATTGCCGAAGTTGCGAGACGGCCTGTCCTTCGGGCGTGCAATACGGCCGGCTGATCGAGCCGTTTCGGGTTGAGATGCAGCAGCATGAAATGGCCCGGGCCGGCAAGAAAGGCTCGCAGGGTGACTGGTTCCAGAAGTGGATTCTGTACGGGCTGTTCCCGTATCCTTCGCGGCTACGCTGGGCACTGGCCCCGGCGAAGTTGATGCAGGTTCTGCACCTGGACCAATTTGCAGAGTGGACTGGACTGACGAAACTCTTGCCCGAGCGGTTGCGTCGCATGCAGCGACTGCTTCCCCCCCTGAAACCGCGCGAGCCTGGTCTTCCTGAGTTCCTGCCGGCCATTGGTCCGCGACGCGCTCGCGTGGCGCTCTTCACGGGCTGTGTGGCGGATGCCATGTTCCACCATGTGAACTGGGCGACCGCGCGAGTTCTCCAGGCGAATGGGTGTGACGTTGTGATTCCCCGCAGCCAGGCTTGTTGCGGAGCAATCCATTACCACAGCGGAGCAGGGCAGCCTGCGCTGGATCTGGCTCGGACAAATTCGGGTGCATTCGCGGCCGAGGATCTCGATGCCGTCATCGTGAATGTCGCTGGTTGTGGTTCAATGTTGAAAGATTACGGTCATGTCGCTGCGGAAATGGCTCCGAATGATCCGGTGGTCGCTC
>NZ_DASWWZ010000640.1:0-2796 GCF_036405755.1 Schlesneria sp. | reverse complement strand
TGCGGACCGAGCCTTCCGGCGCGATTTCCACAGCCGCCCTGCTGACCGGGAAGATCTCGCTGGACGGAGAAGGGGACATCGTCATCGTCCTGAGCGGAAGAAACGTGGATGAATCACGCTTCCGGGAATGGATCACAATTTCCTGACGACGCGTGACTTCGATTACAGAATGGATCAGAACGAGAATCTCCGAAATGCGGCGCGCTCCCGCCTCTGCGGATCAGGATGTCTGGGAAAAATAGAGAGTTTGTGCGCCCATTTCTGCATGCCATTTTCCTCGCCCCTTGCATGAAAGCCATAAATGTGGCGGGTTATGCTGAATCTGCGAAAGATTCGGGCTTCGTTCGCCGATCTAAGTAGGGAACGCCACGGTTGCTTCGTGGGGAATTTGTCGTGCAAGGATGTTGCAATGAAAGCGAAATCGGGCTGGCACATGCATCTGGTAGCAGGCTTGCTGATCTCGGCCAATTCGATCGGATGTCTTCAGACAACGATTGGAGGCCAAACCTTGCCATCGGCCTACTATCTGGATGATGATGTTCAGTATTTCCCCAAAGGGCCTGAGCAGAAACTGTCCCGGCAGATTCGCGCCCTGGAAAAGTATAAAGCCGACCGTGAGGCATCCATGCAGGGCCTCAACGAAAACGCGGGCTACTGATCGCAGTGCCCGGACGCCCGTCGGATGAATCGAACACCATGCTGAGGTTGCTTGTACGTCTACGACGAGCAGACTCGCATCACGCGACTCGTACATCGTCGGACAATCCGTGATCGAACAGATCGCGATCCGGCGATGTCGGGGGGGACGAGCCCTTCGCAGTCAGCGATTTCAGACACGATTTCATCGAGTCTGAGTTCGTCGGCTCGCGAAGGGTTTTTTGCTGCGCGATGACTGGGATGCAACCCCAACCAGAGGGGCACCAACAAAGCAATACCCGCGAAGCAGCATTCATCCAGGCTCGATCAGGCCCGCCGCGGTGTCAGACTCGGATTGCTCACCAGACGGCAAAGTCTTTCAAGAACATGCCGCTGAAACACGCGCGAATCGCCACCGCGCAAGCCATCCCTCCTCAGCGTGCCGACGCTTCCACCGACGGGACAGGTCCACAGGATCGCGGGTCGATTCAGACGAAGCTCACCTAAACGACGATCCCCATTCTCTCCTGCTAAAACAGCTCAAGGATTGGCTTTGTACCGAAGTCGGCCAGAGGAAACGGCCGACCTGCGGGACCAGGAAGATGCTCTTCCACATTGAATCCCAAACTGTGATAGATCGTCGCGACAACATCGGGAGGGGTCACGGGTCGTTCCGCGGGATAACCGCCAATCGGGTCACTCCGTCCGACAACGCGGCCCCCCTGAACTCCTCCTCCTGCAAAGTACACGGTCCAGCATTGTGACCAGTGGTCTCTCCCCCCCGCAGGATTCACGCGTGGCGTTCTGCCAAATTCGGCGAGGTTGCAGACGAGGGTTTCGTCGAGCATCCCTCGTTCGACCAGGTCTTCAATCAATGCGGTGTAGGCCTGATCGTACATGGGCGCCACGATGTTCTTCATCCCTTCGATGGAGGTGAAAGGGAGTGTCCCATGGATGTCCCAGGTATCTTCGTTGAACACCGTCAGGAAGGTGTTAATTGTGACGAACCGAACCCCCGCCTCGACCAGGCGACGCGCGAGAAGACAGCACTGGCCAAATCGATTCATTCCATATCGTTCGCGAACGGCGGGCGACTCCTTGTTCAGGTCGAACGCCTCGCGAGCCTGTGGACTGGAAATCAGACGAAAGGCCGACTGAAAACTGCTGTCAATCAGTTGGGCATTCTCGCTTTGCTCGAATCCTGAGAGCGACTGCTCGACGACGTTCCGCAAGCGCTGACGACGCTGAAGGCGAACTTCGCCAAGCTGCGCAGGAGGCAATAGATCCGGGACTGCAAAGTCGGGCCTGGAGGGATCCGCATTGAGGGCAAAGGGATCATACGCCTTGCCGAGGAACCCGCCCGCTTGTCCGTTGGGCAGGTTTCCACCCCCTGATCCCATCAGTTCGGGAAGGACCACGAAGGGAGGAAGATCCGTCTTGCGCCCCATCAGATAAGATGTCACGCTGCCGGCATGCGGCGTGTTGACCCCTCCGGTGAAGAAACGCCCGGTCTGCATCATCTGCCAGCCCGCATCATGCACTGCGGGAGCACCATGATTACAACTGCGAACAAACGAGATCTTATCGGCAATGGCGGCATGTCGGGGGAAGATCTCACTGATCTGGATCGCGGGTGACTTCGTCGAGATGGCCTTGAAGGGCCCCCGAATTTCTGCGGGGGCATCCGGTTTGGGATCGAACGTGTCGAGCTGACTCGGCGCACCCAGATTGAAAATCATGATGCATGATCGCTGATCCTTGCCGGGCCGCTTCGTTGAAGACTCAGCGGCACGCGCTTCCATCGCCGCGGCGTCAGCCATCGAAAGTCCGATCGCGCCTAGCGAGCCGACCTGCATGAAGTCGCGCCGCGAAACGCCGTCGCACGTGTGTGCCACTCCAGAACCCGAAAGATGCATCATGGGGGAAGCTCCACCAGCAAGCGTTTGTCATCACTCAAACCACGATCAATGCATGGGCACCTGGTACTGTAACATACTCTGACTGATTACGAGCGACTCGTTCAGAAAGCCAGCGCTGACGACGTCAGGACTAGAGCCGGTCCTTCCCTGAGAGACCAATAGAAAAACCGACGGAGCACGAGTGCCACGTCGGTTTGATGTTTTGGTGTTTTGAGCCCTCGCCCTGAGCGAGTCCTCTGCG
>NZ_DASWWZ010000639.1:0-2791 GCF_036405755.1 Schlesneria sp. | reverse complement strand
ATGCAGGTGGGGATCGCGAGCTGGTGAAGTAAATCGCGAAGGAAACCGACTTCAGCCCCCTTGGTATCCAGCGTTCCCAGAAGATATACGGTCATCGAATTTCCTCGACTGCAGGAAGCGGACAGGCAGAGACTCGTTCGGGATCTGACCAGATCGGATACACGGCCTGTTACCTTGAAGCCATGGACTGGTGACACCGCGAATACGAAATTGCTGTACCTTCGCACTGACTGTAACACAGGCCGGGCGTGAGCCGAATTTTCTTACATCGCGGGAACGTGAGCCGGAACCACCGTCTTATTGCCCCCGGTTGAGGTACAGTTTGACATTTTGAGTCGCACGCCCTCCGGCAAGAAGATCCAGCTTGCCGTCCCCGTTGAAATCGGCAATCAGAGCATCCTCCACGGCGATGCCGCCATTGTCGATCACGTGTCGTGTCCACCTCTGTGAGGAAGGATCGTCTTGCGAGAAGACGTACAGCCCGGGACCCTTAATCTCACCTGTTCCCGGTTCACGGAAGCCGACCAGGATTTCATCCCCGCCGTCCCCGTCCAGGTCCGCGGTCCAGACGGCGTGCCCCTGTTTCAGCTCGGATTCGATGACCCGTCGTTCCAGGGGAAACTGACCTGATTTCGATTCGGTGTAGACTGCGACGCTGGTTCCGTGCATGGGCTCGACGGTCGCGACGAAACGCTTTCCCTGCTTTGTCTTCCCCAGCTTAATTTCTCCGGCCCCACGAAGTTCCGGTTTTGGTGATTCGGCCCCGCTGCCAATCCGCCGTTTCAAAAAGGCGTTTCCGGGACGGTGGATCACGAACAGGCCTTCTTCACTGGCGGTCAACGTATCTTGTGTGCCATCACCGTCCCAGTCGGCGTGTGTGTGACCGTGGACGCGATTCAGTGTCTCGTCAATCGGCGTCCCGATCCAGCGATCCATCTTCGGGTCCTTGGGAATTGAGAAGGCAAGCAGACGCACCCCTTCGTTCCCGTCGATACTGCGGTTTAGCGGCGACACCACCAGTTGCGGCTGACCTTCACCCAGAACATCCGCGAAGCTCATCCGGTGCGTGCTTTTCTCGTGGGCGATCAGGTGGACGGTCCAGGGATCTTCAGGTTTTTCGCCACGAGTCACCCACTGAATACTCCCCGTATTCGTCTTGATCCAACCCGCGCCCAAGGCGAAATCGATCTTGCCGTCGCCGTCGACATCGTGGACGGCGATGCAGACATTGTCCATTTCGGTCTGGTTATCGAGAATGACGTGCTTTTTCCAGGTCGGTGCTTCATACCACTGGAGTCGGTTCTCACTGACCGCCACGATGTCGAGCTTGCCGTCTCCGTTAACGTCGGCTTTGGTAACGGCGTAACAGACGGCGCCAATCCTCGGATCGATGGTCTGCGCCGTGAACTTGGGACAACCGGCCAGAGCTGGCTGAATCAAGGTCAGGATGGAAGTGAAGAACGCGGCCATCGAGTAGCAGAGACGCATGAATACACCTTCGTGAACGATGCAATGAGATCGGCATCAGTCAGAAATTGAGCGTGGAATGGAATCCATTCCACGCTCAGGCCGGCAGATTACACCTCGGGCAATGCTTCAGTCGCATCGCCAAACTTGTCGAGGTTCACACCCATCTTGTTCATCATCGAGAGATACAGGCGGCACATCTGTCTGTTCGATTGCTCACGATAATCGAGGACTTTTCCAGTCTTGATCTGGCCGCCGCCCCGTCCCACCATCACGACAGGCAACTGAGTTGCGTCGTGGCTGCCGCTCATCATGCTCGAGCAGAACATCAGCATGGTGTTATCCAGCGCCGTTCGCTCCCCTTCCTGAATCGCGTCGAGTCGCCTTGCGATGTAAGCCACCTGCTCGACGAAGAACTGATTGACCTTCAACCAGTCTGGTGTGTCCGAGTGTGACAACAAGTGATGGATCATGTAGTCGACGTTGAGGTGCGGGAACCGCAGCGAAGAATGATCGTTATTCAGCTTCAGCGTGCAGATTCGTGTGGTGTCGGTCTGGAAGCCGAGCACCATGATGTCACACATCAGCCGCATGTGTTCGGCGATATTCTGCGGAATCCCTTCGGGCGGACGAGGCATGTTGGGCTTGTCGAGCGTAGGACGCCAGCCCTGAAGTTCACCCAGCTTTCCGGCGTTCTCGATGCGCTGTTCGACATCCCGGACTGAATCGAGGTATTCATCCAGTTTGCGCTGGTCTGCGGTACTGATCGATCGACGAATTTGCCGGGCGTCAGAAAGGACCGCATCCAGAACACTCTTGTCCCCGCGCTGAACTTCGTCCTTGAACAGACGATCGAAGGCGAGCGACGGATACAACTCCAGCGGCGTAGGTGTGGTTGGTGAGCTCCACGAAATGTGAGAGCTGTAGATCATCGAGTAGTTTTTATGGACAGATGGGTTCGCCGCCTCGCAGCCCAGCACCAGGCTTGGCACTTTGGTAGTGCGACCGTAGGTCTGTGCCAGTAACTGGTCGACGCTGGTTCCTGAATGAATCTCGCCCCCCGCGGCAAGGGGAGCTCCGGACAACAGGTTGCCCGTCTGCGAACTGTGAATGTTCCCTTTCAGAGCCTGTTCGTTGTAAAGACCGCGAATGAAGAGTGTCTTATCGCGGAAATCATTCAGTGGTGCGAGCACCTGGCCTAACTCGAGTCCCCCCGGTGTTTCCTTGGCCCACCACTCCCTGGCGTGAAAGCCGTTTCCCGCAAACAGCACGGCGAGCCGGACGGGAGGTTGACTTCCCTTCTCGCTGCCCCGTGTTTCGTCAC
>NZ_DASWWZ010000638.1:0-6956 GCF_036405755.1 Schlesneria sp. | reverse complement strand
ACCAGTGCGTTCAATCCCCTTGAGGAGCGGGATTGGTCCCAGTTGCTCCACTGCTGTTCGAAATCATATTCCGAGTCATAGCCGCACAGACTGACCCGTGTTGTGTGGCGTGAAGTCTCGGACGCCAGGGGATGATGCATTCGCAGCGTGTCATGCATCGTCCACTCGCCGTCGGGACGAGAGAACAGGATGTCGCGCAGGGTGGATGACACGTTCAGAAAGCAGGATTGCAGGGTCATCATGGAATTCACTTTCATTTGTCAGAGACTTGCCGGGGCAAAACCGTTCATTGCAGGGGCATCCTAGAAGTGGCTCATAAGGTGAAGCTGAGCGAATTCTAAATTCGTCTTTATCTTTCTGTTGAAGCCGTCACGCAGACCCCAACGGACCCTAAGATGGGATGTGGAATTTTTGTGTCCTGTGGGAACCCGGCATGAGCAGTCGCATCCTGGTGGTCGAAGATGAACGGCGAATCGCCGACTTTCTGGTTCGGGGGCTGACCGAAGAGGGGTACTCTGTTGAGCATGCGGAAGATGGTCGGGCCGCATGGGACCGGCTTCAGGGGGACACGTGGGATCTCGTGCTGCTCGACTGGTGGTTACCGGTCGAGGACGGGGTCCAGGTTCTGCGGCGATTTCGTCAGAAGAATCGGTCGACGCCTGTGTTGTTCCTTACGGCGCGCGATGCGATTTCGGAACGTGTCACCGGCCTGGATGCCGGTGCGGACGACTACCTGACGAAGCCATTTGCGTTTGAAGAACTGCTGGCACGCGTGCGGGCGCTGCTTCGCCGTCACGATCAGTCCGACAGTTTAACCATGGAGTTCGAGGATATCCGGATCGACCTGGCCACTCAGCGCGCTTCTCGTGACGGGCATGCGCTGAATCTGACCACGAAAGAACTGGCCCTGCTCAGTTTCTTTCTGCGAAATCCGCGAAAGGTGCTGACTCGGACTCGCATCTACGAATCGGTGTGGGACGAAAACTTCGACGGATTATCGAATACGCTGGAAGTTCACGTCAAAGAGCTACGGCAGAAGCTTGAGGCGTACGGCCCTCGGGTAATCCAGACTCGCCGGGGAATGGGCTATTTTCTCGAACATTCCTCAAACAGCGAGTCGTACCCATGAAACTGGTCAGCCGGGTTTCGTTCTTCTTTCTCGCTGCTCTCGCCATGATTCTGCTCGGAAACTCGCTCTTGATTTACGGTGCGGCGCGGGGATATCTCACCGAACGATTCGACGAGCAACTGGAAACAGCCCTGCAGACCCTCGTAGCGGCTGTTGAGGTCGAAGATGACGATGTGAAGTGGGAACCGTCAGATCATACGGTCATGTTAGGAGCGGACCGGGGTGGTGACGAAATTCGCTGGATTGTTGTCGGGGACGACGGGCGAGTTCTCGACCAGTCACGCAATTTGACTCCGAGCGATGCCGCCTGGCTGATGGCCCGGCAGTCGACATCAACCGGAGACAGAGCGAACTGGAAATTCCTGCAGCAGGACTTGAGTGCGCCGAATCCAAAGCCGCTTGTTGAGAGGACGCCACTTGAACAAAGTCATGTCACGATCGTCGTCGCACGTGACTTTGCCCGATTGTGGGGACTTCTGCGGCTGCTCGCACTGGTGCTGGTTGTCCTTCCCATCCTCTGCTGGCTGGTTGCCGCTGTGCTCGGACGCTGGTTTGTGGGACGGGCGATTGATCCTGTTCGAAAGATGGCGCAGGACCTTCGCCAGATCCGCAGCGACGACACGCAGGCACGACTGACGGTGGCCGAAACCAATGACGAACTGCAGGAATTGGGGCAGTCGTTTAATGAATTGCTGGATACCATCTTTCTGGCCTACGAACGGCAACGGCAGTTCGCGGGTGATGCGGCGCATCAGCTGCGGACCCCCCTGACAATCCTTCAGGGGCATGCAGAGTTAGCCTTGCGTCGAACACGCTCAAGTGAAGAGTATCGCCAGACGCTGTCGATCGTTCAAGAAGAGGTTCTCAGGCTGAACCGAACCGTGGAAACGTTACTGTGTTTGGCTCGTCCTGATGAGGAATCGATGCTGACCCCCACGCAGGAGGTCGACTTGTGCGAGTGGCTCCATCAGGATCTGACGAAATGGTCCTGCCATGTGCGTCGGACGGATATTCAGGCGAATTGCGAATCACCCCTGATTTGTGAGACCCGGCCGGATCTGCTGGAGCAGATTCTGGAGATCCTGATGACTAATGCGATGAAGTACAGTCCACCGGGCTCAGAGATTCGTGTGAATGGATTTCGCAGCGGTTCTGAGTGTGTGCTGGAAGTTGCTGACCGTGGCCAGGGAATTGCGACCGAGGATCTTTCGGCCATCTTTGATCCGTTCTATCGAACGCGAGCGGCACGCCATTCTGGAGAACGGGGAGAGGGGCTCGGACTGGCTCTCGCCCAGCGACTTGCAGGATCCCTCAACGCGCGGCTGGAATGCGAAAGTCAACCGGGGAAGGGGAGTACCTTCCGAGTTCATCTTCCACCATGACAGACCGGTCGACGTGAGAGGAATTGTTCAAAGGGTGAAGAATAAAGGGGAATTTAAAGTCGCTTCACGATGGCCTTATCCCGCTGTCCTAGCATGAGTTCAGGCAGGTGACACCAACGTCATCGCCAGTCGTTCCGAATCGAAGGTACTGCGGGAGGTCATCATGAATGCGTTGTCCAAGTGGACTTTTTCGAGAGCTCTCTCTCGTTCAATCGCTGCGATGAGGGAATGGTCTGACCTGTTGAAAAGGATTCTCGACTTCAATGAACAGGCGGTCCCCTCTCATGGTCGGAATGGGCGTCTCTATGGATATCGTCCACGGCATAGTCGGAGCAGTCCCTCTCCTTCCCAAGTGGAATGATGCCCGCCGATTCCAGAGACCCCTCCGAGAAGGCAATCAATAGGAGCGTTAGCAGGCCCGCACCTCGTTCACGCTCACAGGTGAGGCCTCGGCAGAAATGCCTTTCAGGAGAAGGTTTCCCCGCTTCGGCTTGGCAATTTCTTGAGCAACTCTCCATACAATATCGCAGCCGGTGTTCCCATGGCCGCGTACAGTCTGCTTTCGGAAGGAAAATTACACTCCCGTAAGTATTGTCGAGGCCATGGAGGAAAAAATCAGGGGATTTCACTGAAGGGAAAACTTCAGCTGAAGAAGCGATTTGCGAGACTGTGCGTTGCGTTTTGCGGCAAATCCCAGTCGCATCGGCAGTTACGGCTGCCGGATTGTCTCACCGAAGCGGTTGCACTCACTGTTCTCAATGGTCCTTGTGGTGAAACTTTTTCAGCGGAGGGAGGATGCGTGCGGTTTTGGTCGGCGCGCAGACGATTGAAATAGCCTTGGAGGACGAGCTAGACTCTGACGGACAGATTGGGTGACATGGCCGTGTCCCCGATCGATGGACAGGAGCGTCCGCTGGAGAACGTTGTCGCACAGGATATGCGACGCTAGCCAGTTCGCGAGGCAGCCCACGATTTCGTGGAACTCGAAGCACCGACGAACATCAGTTCTGGCTTTTGAATCACGATCCTGGTCCCGCACGGCCCAATGCAGGACATTTGAATTCTCCGTGGAACCGCACTTTATGAGTTATCACCTGTTAACCGGGGCGACCGGGCTGCTCGGTAACTATTTGCTTCGCGACTTGCTTCTTCGTGACGTTCCTGTAGCGGTGGTGGTTCGACCCAATCGAAAGCAGACCGCACGCCAGCGTATCGAAACTGCCCTTTGTGCCTGGGATGCAGAGCTGGGGAAGCCACTCTCGCGACCTGTCGTGATTGAGGGGGATATCTCCCAGCCCGATCTGGGGATGGATGCAGTCGATGTGCGCTGGGCGGCAGAACACTGCACCGCAGTGATTCACAATGCGGCGAGTCTGACATTTCACTCGACCAGTAAAGAGGGCGAGCCCTGGAAGTCCAATATCGAAGGGACTCACAACGTCCTCGAATTCTGCCGCAATGCGGGAATTCGTAAATTCCACCATGTCTCAACCGCGTACGTCGCGGGGCTGAGGCAGGGGAAGGTTCTGGAAACGGAACTGAACGTCGGGCAGCAGTTTTCAAACGATTACGAATGCAGCAAACTTCAATCGGAAACGCTTGTTCGGCAAGCGGACTTCCTGGATGAACCGACCGTGTTTCGACCGGGAATCATTATCGGTGATTCCCAGACCGGACAGACGACAACCTACCACGGTTACTACGCAGCCTTGCAGCTGGTCCACACGATTGTCCGTGCCTACTCTCCGAACGAAACCGGCCTCGTGGGGGGGGACCAAGTTCGTCTGACATTGACAGGGAATGAAACCAAGCACCTGGTGCCGGTGGACTGGGTCTCTGCCGTCATGGCGCACGTCATCACACACGCTCGCTGGCACGGAAAGACCTATCACTTAACGCCCAAGCATCCCGTTACTGTACGACTCATTCGTGACGTACTGGAACAGGCGACCGGATTTTACGGCGCGTCGTTCTATGGGGCGGGCGAACGTCCTGACGATGCGTCTGAGTCGGAAATGCTGTTCTACGAACACATTCGCGTCTACAACTCGTACTGGAAAATGGATCCCGAGTTCGACACAACGAACACGGATCTGGCGATGCCTCAACTGCCCTGTCCGCACGTCGATCGGCAATTGCTGATGAAGTTGTCTCGAATCGCCATCGAGAACGGCTTCCCCACCCCGAGTAAGAAGCCAATCGAACCGGAATTCGATGCGGCCACGCATTTGAAACCGCTGATCGATCAGGCCGGCGTTCCCCTCCAGACCGAAGCTGAAGAGCGAGTGCTTGGACTGGACATCGCCGGACACGGTGGCGGGCAATGGCAACTGATCGCACGTGGTCATGAACTGATCTCGGTCGAACTGGGTATTCACGCCGACCGTGCCGCGACCTGTCATCTGGACATCAACACGTTTGCTGATCTGGTTCAGGGACGTACGACATGGCGACAGGGGCTGAATTCGGGATCGGTCCGAATCACCGGCAATGGCCATGGCGTCGGTGATTATGCAAAGATCCTCGACCAACTGGTGACCGCACCGGTCCGGTAGTCTCGCCTTTTTTCACTTGCCGTCCCCAAGCGATCTCGAATGACGAGGTGGCTTGGGGACGCTTTGCGTTTGTTTTGACTCATGATCTCTGCTGCGCTACTCGCCGGGCCTTTGCCTGACGCAGGGTAGCGACCTTGTTGTCGCAATGCCGATCGTCCCCGAACGGACCTTGGCCACTCTCAGGACGAAAATTGGTTCCCGACTCGCAGCCTGGATTCTCCAGGGGCCGTCGGTGTCTCGCTCCTTTTTCGTGGATTTCTCTCTTCGCCCGTCACCCCTCTCGTTCCTCGTAAGGAACCACTACCTCGGCGATCGCTCTGTTCAAGGTTTTCGTATCGCCCTTTCTGAATGCGAACCGGCTGCGTATTCGCATTTCGGCAGTTTTTGCGATGTTAAACTTTGTCGATTACGAAGAATTTTCGAAATTTTCGGGTTTTTCACAGAAGTTCGAGGGGCAGAATTCCGATTTTTACTCATGAGGGGCATTTTTTCTACGGCTTAGTACCTGCAGAGCATGACCCTGGAACCGTCCGATTGGGCGGTGACCAAACGTTCTTAAGACAAACATTAGGAGCCCGGACATGAGCAAGGGATTGGCCTTCATTAAGTATGCTTTTGTCACTCTGGCCGCGACAGGAGTGGTTTTTCCTCAAACTCGTCTGCTGGCAGAACAACGGGTCCCCGCGAAGCCAGCAGTGAAGATTGTGGCAGAAAATGCCACTCTTGATGTCACGCTCGGGCAGGGTAATGTCTTCAACGGTCGGGCCGTTGATCAGAGCGGAACTCCGGTGGAAGGTCAGAAAGTCGTCGTCAAGCGGGGTTCGGCCGTGATCGGCCAATCCGTGACGGACAGCGAAGGCCGGTTCGCAATCAAGAATGTCAAATCAGGTGTCTATCAGGTGAGTTGCGGTGCCACTCAGGGGAGTTATCGCTTCTGGACTGAGAAAGCGGCACCACCCTCTTCCCGCACGCAAGGCCTGCTCGTTCTGGGTGAGAACGGGGCCCGTGGCCAGTGCGGAACCTGTTGTGATGATGGTACAGGAGTCTTGTTGTGTGCTGCGGGGATCATCGTCGCGGGGATTGCGATCGCCGCTCTCGTGATTGCCCTGAACAATAACAACAATAATGACGATAATCCTGTACCTCATTCGCCGTGAAACAATCGCAATCGCTTCGAATGAGGACGGGCCGCCTGAAGTTGTGTCGCACCTTCTGGCGGCTCTTTCGTTTTCCCACCGGGGCGGGGCCGGTTCGTGATCTGCCCCGGCCAGGAATCACGACGAAGCAGGATCAGCCGTTCTGACTCAGAGTAGGCAGGGTTGATCAGAGGTGTTCGTCACAATCGTGCCGAAACCTGCGGCACGCAGGGTGAATCTGTTCCCGAATGCCGATCAGTGGACAGAACGGCTCTCTTCCTCCGCTAACTTCCGGATGTAGTCTGCGAAATCGGGGTCTTCGCCGTGCAGCAGTCTGGGCAGACACGCACGGAAGTCGTCTCGACGGCACCATTCTCGCATAAAATCGTCCCAGGAATGCCAGCGGCGCTGCTGCTTGAGGTTCATTCGTTCCTCATAAGCAGTCAGGTAAGCCCGCTCGAACAACGAAATCAGCATCTCGAAGATGACTTGCTGACGTTCCTGTTGTTCTTCGGTCAGTTCACCACAGGCAGTCTGGGATCGGAGTTTCAGATCGGGATTGGCAATCACCAGTCGCAGAAAGTCGTTGTAGGCATCTGCGAGCAGTTGATACGCTTCTTCCTCTTCGTTGTCACGTTCTTTGCGTTGCTCATAAATGAAAATACAGATCGCCATGGGCAAACCAATGACCGTGACGACGTAGCTGAGTAACTCAAAGGTTTCTGTGACAGTCATATCGACTATCTTCGTGCTG
>NZ_DASWWZ010000637.1:0-27958 GCF_036405755.1 Schlesneria sp. | reverse complement strand
TACGCGAGGTCTTGTCGGCGCGCTCAATCAGTTGGCCCATCCGGTGAAAGTGCCATGCCTCGTTATGCGAGAGCGTCGACTGCACCGCTCCGTCGAGGGTATAGGCCGATAGTTTGATCTGGGCGAAAAAGTCGAAGGGTGAACCCAGCACTTGAGGCTGCGATGCGGTTTTGACAAGCAGAAAGAACTTGTTGAGTTCTTCCCACATCGTGGAACTGATCATGTCACGGACGGTCCGTGCGTTTTCGCGCGCCGTTCGCAGGCAGCAGAGAATCGAGTTGGGATTCTCGGTATCAAACGTCAGAAAGTGAATGACGTTCTGCTGCGTTCCCTCGGGGTAGCGCTTCTGGAAATCAGCGTGGTCGCCGGTTGTATAGATCAGCGGATCCCAGTGCCGTTCCATCTCAGGACCGACATCCAGCGACAAATTCAAATTGACATCGATGAAGCGAGCCACGTTCTCGGCTCGCTCCACGTAGCGACTCATCCAGTAAATCGAATCGGCAACACGGCTCAACATGATTGGTAATCTCTCGGGAAGGACGTAACGTCAAACGCGTGGCGTTCCGTTCTTCAGAACCCATGTATCTTTACTGCCTCCTCCTTGCGAGGAATTGACGACCAGTGATCCTTTCACCAGCGCCACCCGGGTCAGTCCCCCGGGCAGAATGTAAACGTCTTCGCCGTAAAGAATGTAGGGTCGCAAATCGACGTGTCGGCCTTCCAGATGATCTCCTACGATGGTTGGCACGCGCGAAAGCGACAGTGTTGGCTGTGCGACGTAGTTACGAGGATTTGTGGAGATCAGCTCGCGATACTTCGCCAACTGCTCACTCGACGCTCGCGGACCCACAAGAATTCCATACCCGCCTGATTCGTTAGCCGGTTTAACCACCAGCTCGGCAATGTGCTCAAGCACATATTTGCGGTCGTCGTCGTTGGCGCAAAGGTATGTCGGGACGTTCGGCAACAGCATCTCTTCGCCCAGATAATACTTGATCATCTGAGGCACATAGGCGTAGACCGCCTTGTCGTCGGCGATTCCGGTCCCCGGTGCATTGGCGAGCGCCACACGGCCGGCGCGGTAGACGTCCATCAACCCCGGGACACCCAGGCACGAGTCGGGACGGAAGCAAAGTGGGTCGAGGAATTCGTCGTCGATCCGGCGGTAGATGACGTCCACACGTTCGAGGCCTCGTGTGGTCCTCATATGGACGAAACCGTTCGTCACGACAAGATCGGGACCCTGGACCAGTTCGACGCCCATTTGCTGTGCGAGAAAGCAGTGCTCGAAATAGGCTGAGTTATAAATTCCCGGGGTCAGCACGACGACGGTTGGTTCGTCCGTTGTCGGGGGGGCGATGTGCTGAAGCATCTTCAGTAACTGTTCAGGGTAGTCCTCAACTGGCATCACCGACAGCCCGTTGAATAGTTGCGGGAACGTCCGCTTCATGACCTCGCGATTTTCAAGGACATACGAAACTCCCGACGGACATCGCAGGTTGTCTTCCAGAACGTAAACCGTCCCATCCGCATTACGGACAAGGTCGGTCCCTGTAATGTGACACCAGATTCCTCCGGGTGGGTTGAGTCCAACGCACTGCTTCAGAAAGTTCCGGCTCGAAGTGACCATGTACTCCGGGAAAATCCCCTCTTTAACAATGGTCTGCTCGTGATAGATGTCGTCGATAAAGCGATTCAACGCGCGGATGCGCTGCTTCAACCCCGCGTCGATGAACTTCCATTCTGCTCCTTCGATGATGCGGGGGATCAGATCAAAGGGCCAGATCTTCTCGGTACCCGCTTCGTGCCCATAGACATTGAACGTGATCCCCATATTCAGCAGGGCCTGGTCGGCGACACGCTGCCGTCGGGTCAGTTCACCGTCGGTCAGCCCCTTGAGACGCGACGCGAGCAATTCCCCCCGGGGGCGAGGCTGCCCACCCTCCAGAAACATCTCATCATAGAAACCAGCCGTATCGTAGTCGGGAAATGCGACGTCCTTCGGGACTCGATTATGCGCGGGGTCTGTGGCAGCGAGCATTTCTCATCTTTCGGCTGGAGACTCTAAATTGTCGTCGTTCGCCCCTGCTTTCGTTGAATCCCAATAATATCGCCTAAACTTCAGGCAGAAACCGCTTGCCTTCGGAGCAAATCATTCGGATTCCGGGCAAATTCACCGATGCGATTTGTAGAGGCAACTGCCATGCCGCTCAATTGCGTCTGGGGTTCCATTCTTCATTGCACGAAAAATAGACTGAATGTGCTTGCAGATGGACCTTGTTAGAAGGTTGAGTTGAATAGACTCGAAGTCCCTGTTCTGTTCGTACCGGTTGAGACTCGATCAGGCGGTGCTGAGACTCACAGAAATTCGCGGTGACTTTCAGTGGGCGCGTTCCGTCTCGGCTTCATTCAACAGAACGACGTTCCGCGGCCCGGCAGAGGATGAGACGACAAACGCTGATACGCATCCAACTTTACTTCTTCATGAGATCGATTCCCATATCGAGAAACAACATTTTCATGTCGTCCCAGACGTCTTTCTTGGCTGCGGGATTGCGCATCAGATACGAAGGATGGTAAGTGCAGATCACCTTCGCGTTGCCGTACGTGAAAAATCGCTTTCGCAGCTTTCCAATCGCTTCGGTCGAGCGAAGCAGGTTTTGCGCGGCGCAGGCGCCCCAGCAGACAATGTATTCGGGATTCACATGCGCGATCTGCCCGTCGAGGTATTCGCGGCAGTTGGCCGCTTCGTCAGGAGCGGGAAGTCGGTTCCCCGGGGGGCGGCATCGAAGTACGTTGCAGATGTAAATGTCTTCGCGGCGAAGCCGACAGGCCTTAATAATATCGTTCAGCAACTGCCCTGATTTTCCGACAAAGGGCTCACCCTGAGCATCCTCATCCGCCCCGGGGGCCTCGCCGACGAACAGAATCCTGGCCTGGGGATTCCCGACTCCGAACACGGTTTGCGTCCGGGTACTGGCCAGTTCATGGCAACGAGTACAATTTTTGACACGTTCAGCCAGCGCCGCCAGACCCGCGACCCGCTCGGCGAGCGGCAGGTTCAAAGGCTTAAACGGTTCGTGGACAATAGGAAACAAGCTGCTGTCCGGACTCTTTTTCGCACTCACGTCAGGGACGGCAGAGCGACCCGGCTGTGCGAGTACTTCTGAGAGCAACGTGGGTCCGCCATGTGTCGCGCCCGCTAAATTCGAGGTCGCCTGAATCAGCGGGGACTTGGCCACAGTGCTGCTGGTCCCTGCGCGAGGCTGGGAAGTCACATCCGACGCCTGAGACTGAGGCGGAGAACCACCCGGTGCGACGGGGGGGTCAGGAACGACGGGGTCGATTCGACTCCAATGCGTCAGTCCAGCCCGGCGAAATCCCTGCAGCTGTTGAATGACGGCCCGCCTGAGTTCGTCAGAATCGATATCCGGTGTTTCCATCGTCAACGCTAATATTTCCTGAACGAAACTTGCGGGGCCTCGTCTCCACTGGCCATCGACCCAGATCAGACGCGAGGGCCATCCCCTGCCCCGGTTCGGGGTCCGAGGGTAGTGTGACGAATGGCTCCTCAGCCTGCCAGCCTTTACGGGCTTTTAGAATCCGTGATACGACGCTCGTCCGGGTTAGAATGTGCTCTACCCCTGAGGGAGGCTTGAACTTGAGAGCCCGTTGTGACGAAGGTGACTGTGGTCGGAAAGTTATCAGATTGTCCCTGTCACCACATGACAGGACGGTGATCGCACAAATTCTCGCTCGTTGCGGAGGAGCGTCACCGAGATAGAAGTCCGGGGGGCCGCATTGCACCCCGAGCGGTCGATCCGGCCGTGGCTTATGGTCGGTAGGGTGACGCAACCCGAGATCAGGCGCCGGAGTCCCGGTGCCAGATGATTCTTCTTATGTGCAGCCACTGTTCGGACCCCGCAGGGGAGTCGTCAGCCAGGACATCGGTGATCTGACAATGACCAGACTCAGACTCGCGGCTTGTGCGAACCGTCCCCTATTCCTTGGAGGTTTTTTTCTTGCTGGGCGTTTTCTTCTTGGCAGACTTCGTCGCGGGGACTTTTCCTCCCTCTTTTCTCGCTTCCGACAATCCAATCGCGATCGCCTGTTTTCGGCTCGTTACCATCTTGCCGCTTTTCCCGCTGCGAAGCTTGCCTGTCTTCATCTCGTGGACTGCTTTTTTGACCTTCTTTTGTGCGAGAGCACCATATTTTTTCGCCATCGAGAGATCTCCTGACTAGCACCTGGGAAGATGGACTGTCGATTGATAACGCAATTGGCGCGCCACTGGTTCGGAGCTTTCCCAAAGCCCGCTGGCAAGCACGACCAGAATCACTTCGGTGCTTCGTCTTGTTCGCGTGAGTGCTCTACTCCTGCACTCGCTTTAAGGTCACCCGGCTTGAGACGAACCCGATCGGATCTCGCGTGATTGGCCCCCCTGCGAGGGGTGAGGGGAGACATCGTGGCCTCTTTGGAGGAAATGGAGTCCCTCTTGCAGTAATTGCCGGTTTTGGCCTACAAACCCGGCTACTGGCGCTGGATGCGATGTTTTGTCTATTCGCTTCAGCTGAGTTTTCGGTCTCTCAAGGGATGGAGAGCCATGCGATTTCTACTTCGAGGTTGGGTTTTTGGTTTCGTCTCGCTGAGTGTAATGCTGACCGGCTGTGGTACGGCTTCGACTCCGGTTGCTGACACAAATGCGGATGATCCGCTGATGGCTTCCCGGATGAATGAGGAAGACGGAGCTTTACTGCTGGCGGTTCCCGGTCCTGACGGTAAGGGAGCTGATAAGAAAGGGAAGGTCTCGCAGGCTGCTGCCAAAGCAGGAGCCAATCTGGTTCCAAAGGCTCTGGGCGGGAAACGACCAGGTACCTTGCCCGACGAAGATCCCGCAGCACGAAAAGTCGCTGATAAAGGCTCTCCCGAGTGGCTGCTGAGCGAAATTCAGCGGGTCCGGTTGTTGCCACTTCCTCACGAAGATGACGATGACAACGAATCGGAAGACTTCGAAGACGACGAACAACCCCTGACGCCCGAGCAGGAAAAGAAGCTGGCCCAGGCGATTGAGCACAGCAAGGGGATTCGCCGCGAGCGGAATCTGCAGGTTATCAAGTTGGCCGAAGAGTGCCTTCAGAAGACCAGCAAGAACCCTGAACAGGAACCGCTGTTCTGCGCCGCCGTGCATCATCTGCTCGACGCCCGCCTGCAACTCGCGCTTCAGGGGGACAAGGAAAGCATTGAATCGCTCTATGAAGCGGAAAGCCTGTTCTTTGAGCGGAATCCCAAATCGGAATCTGCGTCCGAAGCCGCACTCACGCTGGTCAATCTGGCACACGCCAACGCCCTTCGCTACGGCACGAAAGAGCCTCGATGGCTGACAGAATTTTCCAAGCGTGCACAGGTTTACGCCACGCGGTTCCCCGACGAACAACCCCGATCTGTTCCTCTGTTGATGGCCGCCGCACGCAGCTGTGAGAACAATGGACAACTGGAAGAGGCACGCACCTGTTACGGTCTGCTCACCTCGAAATTTGCTCAATCACCGCAGGGGCAGCAGGCCGAAGGAGTCCTGCGACGGATGCAGTTGACCGGAAATGAGCTTGAGCTGAGTGCTCCTGGCATCGACGGCAGCGACATCGATCTGAAAGCCTACAAGGGGAAGATGGTTCTGGTCGTGTTCTGGGCGTCCAACGCTCAGCCGTTTGTCCAGCAGCTTCCCAAGATTCAGGAAGTGACCGCCAAGTACAAGAAGGCCTGCACCGTGGTGGGGGTCAATCTGGATCTGGAAGAAAGCGCTGTCGAATCGTTCGTCGAAAAGACGAACCTCGACTGGCAGCAGATCTTCTTCCCCAGCAAGGCACAACGAGGTTGGAATTCACCTGTTGCAGTCTACTACGGAGTGAACACGCTCCCCACGATGTGGCTGGTCGATCCGAATGGAGTTGTCGCGGAGACGAACCTTGATGCTTCGAACCTCGAAGCCAAGTTGCGGGAAGTCTACACCGCGTTCTCGAAGAAGAAGTAAGGCCTGACGCAATTCCGACCGGCCAGTATCAGCGACTGCGACGAGACAGTCTTTCCGCTGCTCCCCTGAAGCAGATGGAAATCGGGTCTCGTCGTTGTCGCTGATCTTCTTTCTGGTTCGTACATCATCGAGCCACCAGCGCTACTCTGCCGAGGCGAGTGCTTTGGCTTCTGCCGTCGACAACGCCCGATTGTAGAGTCGAACGTGACGAAGGCGACCGCGGAAGTGGTCATTCGGTCCGACGCCGATTTTCAGCGGTTGATCGGTCGTGAGGTTGTAGTCGGCGGCGTCAAATTCTGTGGAACTCGATTTCAGCTCACCATCGACGAAGAGATTCAGCTTTCCGCCTGACTTGACGGCCGCCACGTGGTGCCAGCCGGTCGGAAATTCCTCGTCCCAGGTCGTCAGTTTCCCGATTTCACAAGAGCTGACCCGGCCGTTAGGTAAGGTGCTGCAGAAAAGCTGACCCTGATACTCGGCCATAGTCCAGGCACGGCGATACTTGACGTCTGGTGTGGTGTCCAGTTGCGTAATTCGCTGCCATTCTGTTCCGCCATTGTATTGGTAGATCTCGGCGAGCGGCAGGGTTCCTGCAACCAGACGGCCGTTGTGGACCAGCATCCCCATCACTTCGAGCTCTTCGCCCAGACGGCCGACATCGGTCCAGTTGTTCGCGTCTTCAAAGCGGTAAACGCGGCCGCTGGGCCACGTTCCCACGTAAAGCCGCCCATGATAAACGGCGAAGGAGTATGTCTGGGTGTTCTCGCCCGGCTTGCCGACTTCCCCCAGATCAGACCAGGTCTTGCCATCAAACCGGTAAACATGTCCGTTATCGTAGCTGGAGGCATACAGATGACCGTTGTAGACCGCCATCGCCTCGACGCGCTTGCCGTCGGGGACGTCGATCTCGTTCCAGTCGCCTGTCTCTGATCGCAGGAAAAATCCGGCGGGTTTGTAGAGCGATCCCGCATACTGTCGTCCCTGAAATGACACCAGGCCAGAGACGGCTTCGATACGATCAGGCTGACCAGGCAGCTTCAATGTGCCACATTCGACCCAGTTCGTTCCTCCCGCGTAGCGGAAGATCTGCCCCCCCCGATGCTGATTGGGCGATTCGGAAAGTGCGGAACCGGCGACCCGGTACTTTCCCGTGCCCACGTAAAGCTCTCCGCCAAAAGAAGCCATGGCTGTGATCGCGTTACTGGGCGAGGGGCTTCCGCAATCAATCCAGGTTGTTCCATGTGAATACATGGCGACTCGTCCCGATTGTCCCTCCCCTGGTTCGCATGTTCCCGCAAACAGACGACCACGGTGGGTGATCAGGCCAAATGACAGCAGTGATTCCTTACCGGGTTTTCCTGCATCGCGCCAGCCGGACGATTTGTTGTTATCGATGCCGAACTGAAGCTGACGGAAATTGGCCTGATTCAAGGTGACGCCGGTATTTGTCTTCAGCGCCACATGAAAGCCGCGACGCGACGCGGGGTCATATTGACTGAGGATGTCTCCCGGGACGTCATCCGTTGAGGCATCGGTCCAGACCCAGGCAGCAACGGAAAAGTCCTTGCTACCGAGAGCGGAATTCTTGTTCGCAGGGATTTCGAGATATGACTTCAGTCCGTCGAACGAGGCGCCTTGCGCGTTATGATCCGCTGCCGGATCGTTCCAGGTCACGCCGTTGACTCGCCCGTCGAGTCCGTTACCGGAGATGTCAATCGCGTTTTTCAGCAGCGGCCATTGTCCGATCAGCCCTTTAGCGAGGCCTGCTTTATCGTCAGCAAAAGCCAGCGTCGGCGCCAGACCATGGCAAAGAAATAGCGCAAAAATAACGATCGACCTTACTCGCATGTTCGCATCTTCCTCGTTGGTGACCGACGTCAGGCTATGGACTGTGGTTACTGACTCGACTGGCGACGTGATTCTCGCTTACGGATTGTGACGTACATCAATCCAAGCAGCAACACATCAATGCGCGACAATGTATCGTCCGCGCTGACTTCCCAGTTGCGAGACCACCAGTTAACAGGCCCTACAGTCGCGAGGATCCTGGTTCCTTGCCGTAGAACGTATCCCCGAACGAACCAGCCAGCACGTTCCAGTACGGCGGGGCCACACTTCAGTTCCATCTCCCAGTGAGTGAGGAAGAAACCCACGAGCGTCGCGGAACCAAGTTCGGTCCCTAAATCGTCAGTCAGCACGTAGCGGCTCTTCAGCCAGGAGGGGCGGATAAGCTTGATAGACCTGTCTGACAAAGGGAGATGCAGGTTCTCGCGGAACCATTCGCCCGTCACCACGCCCAACACAGTCCCATCGAGAATTAACTCGAACGAGGATGTGAACCAACCCGTTGCACGACCTTCCAGACGCATCAGACAACTCTTCTTTCCCGGTACCAGCACCGATGTCATTAAGGAGTTTATGATCCAATGGAATCAGAGACAGCATCGCATGAAACTCGATGATACCCGTCGTGGAGTTTTCTCCGTCAGGAACTCGTGAAGTGGGCGTCAAACTCCCTTGGATGAGACGTGGTGAGATGCCGCCAACACTGACGACTGATCTCAATCGGCCACCTGCCGCTCCATGCCCAACTTCGTCTCGAAGATAACCCAACGAAAAGGCCGGTCAGAATGATCCATTCCGACCGGCCTTTCGAGATTTGATTGCAAGATCATCAGAGGGATCAGTTGATTCCGACGGAAATCCAGCCGTCGACGAGCAGCAACTGTGTTACGTAGGCTACCACGATCTTGGTGGGTGTCTGGATCTCGACTTTTCCGTCCAGCACGCGGTCAGGCAGCATCGACTGAATCTTCTTGCGGACGACAGCGTTGATCGCGACTCCGCCCCCTTCTCCTTCAGCGGCTGCCACGATGACACTACCCGCCTTGGCGATGATCTGGCCCCCTTGAGCAGCCAGCGAGATGGGAACCGAAATTTCCCGCATGGGGATGTCTTCTTTTCCATCCTGCTTGAAACCTGCCCGAATGATGATGTTGATTTCATCATCAGCGACTCGGACGCGGATCGGATCCACAGGAGCGAAAATGATCGCGTTCAGATCTTGTGTCTCTTCGTCTTCCTCGACAGGAGCCTTGGGCTGTTCAGGCAAGTGGTAGGGGCGGTTCAGGATGGTGCTGATGAACGATTCCAGTTTCGCTTTCAGCTGTTCTTCGTTCAGCGTCTGACCGGCGATACCCATCTTGTCGACACCGTTATTGATCGCGGTTTCATGAATCAGTGCGGTGATTCCGGTCGCGGTCAGCAGGCGGCCTTCCGGCAAGTCTGCACCGATCTGACGTGGGGACATCACCCGAGCATTCAGCGTCAACATCTGATCTGTCGACTGGTAGGTGAAGGTGTCAGGAAAAACTCCGGCATTGCGAAGACCGGTGTAGACTTCGCGATTCAGCTTGTCGGTCTGCTGAGCGAAGTTGGAATCGACTTCCTGGTTGAAGGCAGGCAGCACACCATCTTGAACTCGGCTGGCTGCGATCGCTTCCGCTTCGCCTCTTTTCTCTTCTACAGCTTGTGATGCAATTCCCTGTGCGATTCGTCCGAGAATAGGAATTCCAGAGAATTTGGTATTGATCCCGGTCGTGGTGTTGTGCGGATTCACACCAATCGTTGCAGGCGACGTCATGAAGCGGTAGCCGTCGAAGTTGACTTCCTTCGTGGCCGCAAACGTGTGATTACCTGCCGTGTAGACAGTTGCCTGAGGAGTGACACCGGCCGTATTGGACTGAATGTTTCCGTTCAATCGCAAGGCGAACCGAGCCGTGGTGCTGCTTGGAAGCAGGTCCACATTAACGGTGGTATTGGTCACCTGGCAGCCATTTACCTGTGCACCCAGGATGAAGTCACGAACGGCACCCTGGACCGTTCGGCTGTCAGACATGATGCGGTTCAGGAACGCTTCGGTCACCAGCACCCGCAGGTTGTAGTTGAACAGACGGCTTTGCAGCGAGTTCGCCAGTCGGTCGCCGCCATCCGGGGCGACATAACGGGCTCGAGCAAATGCGTCCCGCAGTTCGCCAGCTTTTTCACCGGTTGAGATGTAGGTGTCGAGTGCGTCGGAAAGATTCTTCAGCTCGGCTCGCAGTTTCTGTCCTGCTGCGACGGGATCGGTCCACGATGCCGACGAGATGTATTGGTCGAGCGAAGTGGCGAATGACTGGAACGGTGAACGAGTCGTGAATTCACGCTGAGTTGCATCCAGCACGTGATCACGAGTCTTCAGCTTCGACTGCGCTTCCAGTGCCGCGGCGAGTGGCAATGATCCTTCCTGATCGGCCTGCAAGGCGCCCTTCAGTTCAGGAATATTGAAGTAAGGAAGCCACAACGATCCGTTGCCGATGGTGCCCAGATAGCTCTCGAGTGATTGAATCGACGAGAGCAACTGATTTGCACGCGCACGGGTCTTCGCTCCGGCGAGCTTGTGGCCGTCGATGTCCAGCGTGTCGAGCGCGGCTTCGGCGAGATCGATTCGCAGCTTCAAGCTGTTATTGAGAGCGGTCAGCGGGCTGTGGAGCGAACGGTAGGATGAATCATCCAGTGCCCGTCGCATCACGTCCTGCTTGACCTTCAGAACGCCCAGAGCATCACGTTGGGCCGCGGCGTCAGATCCTTCCAGTTTTGCATAGAAGTTGGCCACCGCATCCGAGGCCCCCTTCGACCATTCGGCCCAGTTGCCATCCAGTTTGGCGAACTGTTCTTCAGTGAGATCATCGGGTGGAGTGGAAGGAAAAATCCCGCTCAATCCCGTGCCAGCGACGTTCGCCGCATCTTCAACGGCGAAGGTTCCGGTAGCGGCTAAAGCCACGACACTGAGGAGTGCCAGGCTATGAGCCAGCCGATTCTTACGCCAGAATTTCTCAGACATCCAAGACGCCCGAGGTGTTCGATCCTTCATTCATTCGCTCCGTGCAAAAACCTATGTCAAATCAAGGTGTTCGACTGCCGGTCGATCGTTCGTAGACGGTGCGCTCTGGACAGCGATTCCTTCGCTGGCGTTTCTTATCGTCTGAGGTCCTTCTCGAATACGAGCATCACGGGCGGAAGTGCCACCTTCGTTAATTAGAACTCCACCGGCCCTCGCAGAGTTAGTACTTACCGTTGTGTTTTCCTAATCGCTACAGTCAGCCAAACCGCCCCAGCTTAGTGGCTCCCGGTGCCGTATTCAATCATCAGTTGCGGAAACGACCATCGGCACTGGCTGCCGGAACAGGTGCCTGTGCTGTCCCAAATGCCTTAATTCAGGGGATTTTCAGGCCTTTGGCCGAAGTTTTTAATTTCTGTGGCAGTTCCGAAAATTGAGTCCTGAACTGCCTGAACACCCGTCTGGGCGGCGACATCAGGCGGCCGTTCGGCAGCGTTCGCCGATCCGCGAACCTCTCCTCTGTCAGGTGCCGCAATCGGGGTGTGAAACGAACGTTCTCGTCTTGTTGCGATCGCCCCATCACATTTACTGTCACCGGCTCAGATCGAAGGGCGTTCATGACATCGTTCGAGTGTCAACGCAAACCGAATTTCAGGCAGAAGAACCATGATCCAACGAACTTACTTCGTCATCATCGCACTCCTGGCGTGGGCGTATGGGAGCTGCTCGCTGGCCCAAGAAGTTCGTGTCTACACCACGATTCGTGACCTTTCCGGACCACCAGCGCCGTCTCGAAGCGACTCCAGCCGAGTCGTCGTTCGCAGTCTGATGCTGTTCCACGCGGGAAAGGTTTATGACTACATCGAACCTGCGGGCGAGGTGACGATCTTTGAACTGGCTCATCGTCGTTTCACCGTGTTGAACCCCCGTCGGCAGCTTAGCACTGAACTCACCCAGGATGAGATCCGTCAGTTCCTTGGTCTCGCAGAAGACGAAGCGCAAAAGCGCATGGCCGCGCTGGCGGAAGAAGCTTCGGCCTCTTCGTTAAAAGCACAACAGGTGCTGTGGTTCCAGTTTCATCCCGATTTCGAAACCCGTTTCGAACCTGACAAGCTGCAACTGTCGCTCACCGCTGAACACTACCAGTACAACGTCGAAGGGTTTAAACCGACGTCGCCTGAACTGGTTGAGCAGTATCTGCATGTTGCCGACTGGATCGCGCAGTTTAACTCTGTCCTGCATCCGCAGTCACTGTTCCCCGCCCCTCGCATGCGACTCAATCAGGAACTGCGAGCCCGCGAACTGCTGCCACTTTCGATTGACCTGCGGGCCGAGACCGAGCCAGTGCTGCACTTGCAGGCACGGCATGAATGGACCTGGAAGTTCCAGAAAACCGATCGGCAATTGATTGCCGACTGGGATAAACTGCTGCGGGATCCCAATCTCCGTAAGGTTCCTTTCCGTCAGTTCCAGCAGGAGATGTTGCGGACGGAGCTTGCCCGCAAGCGATGACATCCTGAACGGGTGAAGTGAGTTTGAATGCACAACTCGGAAGCCGTACCTTGCCTGCTTCAGACTGTCATTCAAACCTTCAGCCTACAAGGAACGCTCGATGGCTTCTCCGCTGTTCGATTTGACTGGAAAAGTGGCGCTCATCACGGGGGGCAGTAAAGGCCTCGGCAAGGCGATGGCCCGTGGATTCGCGGAAGCGGGGGCGGACGTTGTCATCTGCAGCCGTCACGCTGATGAACTCGAACAGGCACTCCCGGAAATTCTCGAAGGAACGTCCGTCCGGGGCCGTTCCTTCGTCGTTGATATGACGAACCGGAGTGAAGTCGACGCGCTCGCGAAATCGGCGCTGGAGGCGATGGGGAAGGTCGATATCCTCATCAACAATGCGGGCTCGAACGTCCCTCAACCGATCGACGCGATCACTGACAAGGACTGGGACCGGATTGTGGAACTGAACCTGACGTCCTGCATGAGTCTCTCTCGTGCGTTAATTCCGCAGATGAAGCAGCGCCAGTGGGGCCGGATCGTTCACATATCGTCGGTCATGGGGCTGACATCGAAAGCGGGACGCAGTTGCTACTCAGCGACAAAAGCGGCCTTGATTGGCCTCGCGAGGGCGATGGCCCTGGACCTGGGCCCGTACGGCATCACCTGTAACTGTATCGCTCCTGGCCCGTTCCTGACGGACCTTCCGGCAAGCGTCCTCAGTCCTGCCGAACTGGACGAATTCGCCACCCGGACCGCTCTGGGACGCTGGGCCGATCCGAGAGAACTTGCCGGCCCCGCACTGCTGCTGGCCAGTGACGCGGGGAGCTACATCACCGGAACCACCTTAGTCGTCGACGGCGGCACCCTTTGCAAGACGTTCTGACAGCCTGCCTGTCGGAGAACGATTGCTGGTGACGGAACAGACTCGGTTCCGGCACGCAACGGCAAACCCAATTAGCAAGAATGGCCCTGTCGGTTCCCCGGCCGGGCCATTCTTATTGACACCCTTAAATCGTTCCGGCGAGACCTTGCGCCCGGAATCGCGGTGAATGCAGTTTTTGACTGCTCGTGCAATTCAGGCGGGCAGCACAACTCTGCAGCAATTACGATTCAGTACTGATAGGAAAAAACGCTCCGGATCGTTCTCCTCGTCCGGCTTAAAGTCAAGAACATTGACGGGGAAGCGGATTATGAAGTTAGTGGGATAAAAAACCCCTGTGACTCCCTGTTGCGGCGCGGCATCTTATATCTTGGGACCCTAATCAAGTGTTCCAGTAATAGTAGGGGCGCTTGTAGATGCATTCTGTGTGGTTTAGACTGTGTCGTTTTATTAGCCGTCGGTCCGACGTTATTTCAAGCTGGACCTGAAATCTGCTTTGACACCCCTCCCGTGGAACTCCAATGAGTCGTCCTGAAAAATCGATTGAAGGTGTGCCGACGCGCGGTTCCAAAAAGTCGTCTGGAGCCGAGAAAAAGAAAAGAGCGGGCTGGGAGCGGGTGCTGGTGTGGGGCGGCATCCTGACATTGCTGGTGCTGGTCCTCATCGAAGGGACTTCGTCGAAATTTTACGGAGAGACTTTAAAGTCGTTCGAATCCCGATTTCGGATCCCGGATGGAGGCAGGGAACGACCGACCGTGCCTCTGGCGGAAGCGACAAGTCAAATACGTGGATTTCCTTTCAAACGTGAAGCGGGCGCGCCACCCAATCGCCGATTCGTCTACTCGTGGCCCAGTCTCTTCCGAACTTTCAAGATGGTGATGACCGTCAATGACAATAATGACGTGGTCAGCGTCGATTCTCACAATTTCATTGATGACGTTCCTGTCCCTGCGAATAACGCAGCGGCAGAAATCGAAGCGAATATCTACCTTAAAGGAAAACGGATTAAGACGGGTGAGAACGTTGTTGAACTTGCCCCACCCGAACTCCCGGATGGAAACCAGCTTGTCAGCTATTACGGGTCACTCGCTCGCGAACTCGTCCGTCAATCTGTGTTGATGGCGGCACGCTGTGAGATGGGACTACGGACTCGTGACTCAAACTTTGGAGAGGTCCTGCTCTTCGAAGCTGGCGAGCCCCGTTTTCCGCTTCAGGTCTCCTCAAAAATCGATCATCGGAATCAGCAGCAAGGCCCTCTTTGTGTCATTGAAGTGAGTCGTACGCAGCGTGACGGCAAGCATTTTCAGTGGACAAAGGCAATTCCGTTCAATGGGGCCGATCTGGAAGACTTTGTCAGTCAACTCGAAGCGCTCTCTCGAGGAGACTTCATTCAGGCGTTGCAGGACGCGGGATTCTCGCTTCGGACGAGGGCGACTGTTGATTCCGGTAGCGCAGTCCCGTCGAAACGCCCTGGCGGTCGGCCAAAGCTCGACGCCATTTCACAGTTTACAGAGCTTCGGCGCCTGAGTGCCGAGTTCGCCGCAAACGGAGAGTCTGACGCAGTTCTCGAAGGTTTGATTGAAGCCTATTCCAACCTGGGCAGTCTGACGGACCACTACTGGAGTTCGATGCCGAAGAGCTTCAAAGCTCGTGCGCTGCTATACGCGCAACGCTATGTTGCCCGGCGTGGATCGACACCTGCCACGCTGGCCTTTCGAGCCTATGCACGTGCCCTGGCGGGACGCCATGTGACCGCGTTGGCTGATGTCCAGGCGGCCAGATCGATCGAAGGGGGGACCGCTCCGGCGTGGCTGAATCTGATCGAAGCGTATTGCGCTTACAAACCTGATGTGCTGCAGAAAACAAAAGGGGATGACAAAGAGCTGTCACTTTATCTGCTAATGCGCATCTCTCAGCGAATCGGCAGCAAGAAGCAGGCCACGAGCACCATCACCCGATTCCTGGAAGTGAATCCCGCGTCGTTCAAGGCGCTGCTGTTGCTCTGCGAAACCTACGAGCTTGGAAACTACAGAGCGGTCACCGAAGCCGGATTTGATGTGACCTGGAGTTCGACCTATCCAAAGTTGCAGGCGATTTCGGATCTTCCTCCCGCAGCACTCCAGATTGCCACGACGCAGAGCGCAAGTCAGCAATTCGATCCAGACAATGAATACCGCTCCCGCATCGCTTTTATCGACGCGCTGCGAGCTGCTGGGGGGGATCTCAATGACGAGAGCGAGCCTTCCTGGAGCATGTTGGCTGAGATGCTGGAGGAGACGACGTTCACTCAGGTGGTTCACACTCTTTATTGTGAAGATGTGATGTTGGGGATCAGTGCCGAGAAGTCGTTAGAGATACTGAGGCCGCTGGTTGAATCTCATCGGTGGATCGGCTTTCTGGATGCCTTCACTGATGATAAGAAATTCGGTGCCGCGCAGATGTCTCAATTTGCCAGAGATTTCAAACCAGGAAACTATGAGCATTCAATGCTCCTGATGCTGGACGTGCTTAGTCGAACGGCGCCGAGAGACGACTACGCACAATTCTTCCCCAAGACTCTGTTGAACTTTGATTTTGTCTACGAGGACCTCGTCAAGGAAATACGCTATCAGTCCGCTCCGCCCACTTCGATTGCTCAATGTCTGAGAAGTGTCAGCCCACACCAACCTGCTACGGCGGCGGTCTTGATTGAACACGACTGGGAAAATGCAAAGCTCCTGGCCCCTGAATGGGAGGTGACATATGCCAAGTGCCCCAATGTGATGATTAAGCTGGCCGAAAAATTTGAAACCCTCAGAAAAATGGAAGACGCGGTGAGGTGCTTCAAAAAATCGATCGACTTGGAGCCGACGTATGCCGCGTATCGGAAGTTGGCCGACGTCTATTACTGGCAGGGAAACTTGACTGCGTATCAGGAGACGTTGGAAGATTCACTGGCTTTACCTGATTTCGGACTGGAACGCTCCAATACTGAGGGGAACCTGGCCACCTTTCTGATGCGAAAAGGTGACTGGGAGGGGGCGCAACCGTACGCCGAAAGCGCCGCCGGAAGCTACTCCAGCACTGGATTGTTAACCGCGGCACACTGTGCTGAAGGGCTGAAAGACTGGCAACGTGCCGAGGCTTACACTCGCGCCGCTTCGGAACGCTATCGCGGAAGTGAAGCAGACTGGTACATCTGGTGCGTGAGGACCGGTCATGGAGATGTCCGCGCAGCACGAGCTCTGGCCGATCAATACTGGCAATCGTTTGTTCCGCCGTTGTCGCAAGCGCAGTCGGATTCCCTCTTAGACCGTTATCTGATGGACGGGAAGCTGACACAGGCGCTGGAAATTGTTCGGCAATTTGAGATCGAACCGGTAAGTCTAATGGATACGGTTGATCTGAACCTGGATCCCCGCAAGGTCGTGCACGGAGCTTTGATTGCCGATGAACTCAACGAGTTCGCACTGCGCGACAAGTTGTTGAAGGCAGTACCGCAGGCCACCATCTCGCGCGGAAGCGATCAGTTGATTGAATTTGCCAACCTGATGCTACGGGCCCTCAAAGAACCGGACAAAGTTCAGTGGGACGGGACGGCGTTCGACGAGATCATGGCTCGGGCCACTCGTGATGAGGTGACCTTCCTCTACTTCGCAGCAGGGAAAACGCTGTGGAATCGCAAACAGATCGAATTGGGACGTCCGTACCTGGAGGCGGCGGCAACGTCCTTTTCCCTGGGAAAACGCTCATGTATGTTCGCGGCTCAAATGTTGCGATCGCAGAATCTGCCGGTTGGTCACACGCGCTTGTCAGAATTGCCTGACGATCTGGAGGCGGTTTGCTCCAAGTTGCAGAATGTGGGTAACCAAGTCTTACTCCGCAACTACGAAGAGGCTGAGCGTTACTTGAAGGAGGCCGAAGAACTCCGCCCGGGCTTTAGTGCTATTCATAATGCTAAGGCACACTTGGCGACATCACGTGGCCGCTTCTCTGAGGCCGTACAGCACTTTGAAGAGGCTGTGAAACTCAATCCTGACAGCGCCTATGCCCACTCGCAAGCCGCCTGGATTCTGGCTACTTGCCCTGACGACGCCGTCAGAAACGGAGCCGCTGCCGTTGAGCACGCAGAAGCGGCGTTGCGACTACGCCCAATTACGAACTATTTGACGCATACTTGCCTTGCTGCAGCTTACGCAGAGGTCGGTCGATTCGATGAGGCCTATCGGCAGGAGACGATGGCGATTGACCTTTCAGACTACTCTTCGAAAAATCACGACCGGCTGATGCAGTATAATAGAAAGAAGCCGTTCCGTGATCAAAGTCTCTTAGCGGAACCCTTGCATTCGGAAGGTGCGGCTGCGCAGGAATAAGAATAACACTGCAGCCGGTACCCTATGCCCCGCCCTGCCATCGCGTTGTCGTCGAAGGGGGGGGGCTTCGTGAAGATCACACCTCAAGCGGCTGATTTGACTTCGTTTGTCTGGACACTGGTCAAGGTGACATCGCCTGTCTCGGAATGGTATCGTAGCCGAACTTTGATCTTCGCTTCTGCTGTCGACCGTGACGATGAGGGATGTCTGACATGGACTGCAAATTTTCGAGGCGCACATGCCTCCGGGCCCTTGCTGCAGGTGGGGTCGGTATTCTGGCGTCTCAAGGTGCCTGGGCAGACGACGTTCAGCGGGCACGGGTGACAGACCTCCGCGTCATTAGCTGGAAACCACCGCTTTACCATGGCTGGCCGACATTGGCACGACGTCGGAATGGAGAACTGCTGCTGACCTTTTCGGGGGGGCGGGAATCGCATGTCTGCCCGTTCGGCAGGCTGGAACTGATGAGGTCGCAAGACAATGGCCTCACATGGGGATGGCCGCAGGTCATCTACGACAGCCCGATTGATGACCGTGATGCGGGGCTGGTTGAGACGACCAGAGGATCACTGCTGCTGACGAATTTCACCTCGCTTTACTACGCGAAAGGCTACGAAGCGGCCAGGAAAATCGCGGCGGGACAGCCCGGTGCATGGGATGCCGTCAAGATCGCCGAATGGCAGGCCGCTCACGAACGCCTGTCTGCCGAGGATCGCCGACGGGAAGAAGGGACGTGGATGTGGCGCTCCACTGACGGAGGCGTCACCTGGTCGTCGCGTTACGCCGTTCCCTGCAACAGCCCGCATGGTCCCATTGCCCTGAAGGATGGCCGTGTGCTGTACGCCGGGATTGGGTTGTGGAGCAAGGATCGCACCGTAGGGGTTTGGGAGTCGAACGACGATGGTGTCAGTTGGACTCTGCTGTCCCCCTTCACTCCTCGCAAGGGAGACTCGCTGGAAAACTACCACGAACTACACGCCGTCGAACTCGATTCGGGCAAGCTGATCGTGCATATCCGAAACCATAACGCGGCCAACGCGCAAGAGACCCTGCAGACGGAGTCGACGGATGGTGGAAAGAGCTGGTCTGAACCGCATCCCATCGGTGTCTGGGGCCTCCCCTCGCACCTGCTGAGGTTGCGGGATGGTCGATTACTGATGAGCTATGGCTATCGACGACGTCCGTTTGGGATCCAGGTGAGAACCAGTCGTGACGAAGGGACGACGTGGAGCGCGCCGATCGTCCTGACAGACGACGGAACGAGTTCCGATCTGGGATACCCTTCCACGGTCGAATGCGACGACGGAACGCTGGTCACGGTCTGGTATGAAGTCCTGAAAGGCTCTGACCTCGCCCAGCTCAGGCAGGCCCGCTGGAAGCTCCAGGAAACAATCTCACAGTAAGAAGCCGTGGACCGACCGGTTCGTCCTTCAGGGATGAACCGGAACGGCGGCTTCTGTCTGCTGACTTGTCCCTGTGGGTCGTCATCAGTTCATTCGTGTGGGGGGGGCCGCCCGACACACGAACGAATCGAGGGCTGACGTGGTCTGTTTTTCGCATCCATCCGTGATGCCGTTCATTTTGCCCGCCGTTTCACGGCGTATCCGTACGAAATGGGCCAGGTCGGGTCCTCTCCCAGCTCGTGCTGAACCTTCAGCGTCCAGTACGGCTCGCGCAGCAATTCACGGCCGATGAAGACCAGGTCAGAGTCCCCTCCGGTGATAATTTCGTTTGCTTCGGCGGTTTGCGTGATCAGCCCGACGGCTCCCGTCATGATGCCTGTTTTCTCACGAATCTGGCGGGCGAGTGGAACCTGATATCCCTTGCCGACAGGAATTCGGGCGCGAGGGACAAGTCCGCCAGACGAGACATCGATGAGATCGATTTCCAGCTCCTTCAGGCGGCTCGCCAGGACAATCGACTGGTCCAGGTCCCAGCCTCCGTCGACCCAGTCAGTCGCGGAAATGCGGACGAAAACAGCGAGGTCGGCGGGCACCACTTGTCGAACCTGCTTCGCCACACGCAGCAACAGACGCATCCGGTTTTCCAGGCTGCCTCCGTACTGGTCCGTTCGATGATTGCTGAGAGGTGACAGAAACTCGTGCAGCAGGTACCCGTGGGCGGCATGGATCTCGATCACTTTGAAACCAGCGGCGAGCGCCCGGCGCGTGGCGGCATCGAAGGCCGCTACCACCCCGTCGATGCCAGCGGCATCAATTTCGTGTGGCACGGGATTTCCCTCGTCAAAGGGGATCGGGCTGGGGCCAATGACCGGCCATCCGCCAACTGAATCGGAAAGCAGCCCTGCTCCACCATTCCATGGCAAATCACAACTTGCCTTGCGCCCCGCATGAGCGAGCTGGATTCCGGCGACGGCTCCTTGTGAGTGAACGAACCGCACAATCCGAGCCAGCGGTTCTGTGTGTTCATCACTCCAGATGCCGAGGTCACCCGGTGTGATTCGGCCTTCAGCGGTGACCGCCGTTGCTTCGACGACAACCAGCCCCACACCGCCGGATGCCCGGCTCCCCAGGTGGACCAGATGCCAGTCATCCGCGAATCCGTCTTGGGCGACATACTGACACATGGGTGACATCACAACGCGATTGCGCAGCGTCACGCCTCGGATCGTCAACGGACTGAGCAGATCAATGTCGGGAATTTCCCGATCATGTTCGGTTCCTGAAGGGCAGCCATGCGTGCCGCGGTCTTCCATTCTGCTGTCACTCATTTGATTCCGTTCCCTGCTATCTCAAGCACTCAAAAAAACGTTTCATCAAGGACATCATGAAGCAAATTACCGTTCCCGGAAGTTTCTCTTACACGATTCCATCGAAGCCAGATCGAACTCCGGGAAATTGACCCGCTGTGCCGTACCGAACGTTGCTGTCAGACCCGAGGTGAATTGACTCTGTGGGAAGTTGCTGAGCCTGAAATGGCTGACGATGCCCGGCCGAAGCGCGAAACTGAGGGACATCACCGGCCAGTCGCGGGGAAGAGTCGATCAGAGTCGCACTGGCCCGGTTGCGAACGATGTCTTCTCTGTTGCGGAACAGGTGTCGGCAGGTCGACGGTGATGAGAGGCCGGCCGGGAGCGAAATTGGCAACAGATCGAAAGACTGCCTCTCGGCGGCCGCGGTGAAGCGGCGACGGAGAGGGAGCGAACCAGGTCATTGACATGCCGATGCATCGGAAGGCCACCTCGGCGTACCTGCTGAATGCGAATCAGTTTTCGGCCTGGCGGGAGTGTGCTACGACACTTTTTCAAGAGCGGCGCGGAGATCTGCGTCCGTGTCTTTGGCGAGTGATGTCTGGAAAACTTTCCCCTTCCCGGCAAACTCTTTCAGTCCTTCCAGGACCTTGTCATATGTTGCCTTGCGGACAAGGATAAACAGGGCCGAAGTACTTGGCTTGAATGCTTCCGAGACATCTTTGATGGTAGTGTCGCTGATGCCGATGTCGGACAGCACGCCTGAAAGTGCTCCCGCTCCTGCTCCGGCAGCGGCTCCCAGAAGCGGGTTGAGGAACAGCATGCCGATCAGTGAACCCCAGAAGGCACCTCCGACCGCACCTGCTGCCGTCAGATTGACCGCCTGATGGAGCTGGGCCGTCCCTGCAGCATCCTTCGTGACAACGACTGCATCTTCCAGCTCGATCAGATACTGATTCTGCATCTTGATCAATGCCGTCCGCATCTCGAAAGCGGTCTTATCATCATCAAAGACAATTACGACCAGATCACTCATGGTGTGTTCCCTGAGAAAGAAGTGAGAAGTGAAGGGGCATGCAGTCTCAAGAAACTCTACAGCGCTTTTGGGGAAAGAGAAACTGGACGGCAGGTCGGGGTCTCGATTTGAAAGCCGCCTGGCAGCGGCGAATCGCCAATGCGGGAGGGCTCTCAACCTCCCCTTTTGACCCGATCTCGGCACCTTGTGGCCGAGACCCCGTTCAGGCTTTGGTTGCGGCCAGGGGGCGGTTGAATTCCGAGAGTTTCTCGACCCGGTCGAACTGAGCGGCGACTTCCTGGGCGTGAGTGACGAGCAGCAGCGAAACATTGTGCTCGCGACACGAATCTCGTAACAGGTCCAGTACGGTTTGCTGGTTCGCAATGTCAACGTTGGCAGTCGGTTCATCGGCCAGTAACAGTCGCGGAGTGTTGGCGAGCGCCCGGGCGACGGAGGTCCGCTGTTGCTCACCGACCGACATTTGCGTCGGCTTGTGGTGCAGTCGGTGAGAGAGGCCAACGCGTTCCAGCAGTTGAATGGCTCGGGCCCGATCCGCTTTGCGGCCGCCAAAACTCATCCCCAGCAAGACATTCTCCAGCGCCGTAAATGCGGGAAGGAGGTTAAACGTCTGAAAGACGTAGCCAATACGCTCTGCCCGAAAACGATCTCTGGCGGCCTCCGAGAGTTTCACGATATCGGTGCCGCCAATCAGGACCTCGCCCGAATCGGCCGCCGTAATCCCCGCGATGATGTTAAGCAGCGTTGTCTTGCCGCCCCCGCTGGAGCCCACAAGCACCGCTTGTTCTCCTTGTGCCAGTTTGAATTCTGCCACATTCAATATGGGAACCCGCCCCCCGCTGGGGTCCCGATACGATTTCTTGACGTTTTTGATTTCCAGCGACATCAAAATCCCTTCTTCATCCGACGCAGGTCGCAGCAGCCTTGTGTTTTTAAAACAGGTACTGTCATTTCTCATCTTGTTCGGCATAGAATACGCCGAATCGGCAAAAAACTCGAATTGCCGATCAGATATTGAGTAATTGTCTACACCGTTACTTCTGTTCTCTCATGAAAACGTAGCGTCACGCAAATCGTGCTAAGGGTCTTAAGCTGGGTAGCCTTTTAGACTTAGATATTGGCAGCAAAGTCCCATCCGTCTGAGGAATCTCCATCGCAGCGCGTCGAACGCGTCCGCTTCCAGTTATTCCCCATTTCAGGCCAGAACAGGCTCGGAGTAGCCATGTCCGCAGTCGCTCCCGGCATCCCGACCCAGATTGAACAGCAGTTGCTTGGTCTCGACAAGCAGCTTCGGGATGCGGCGTTCATTCGTGGCGTGAGCCGTCTGATCGTGGGGATGGCTCTTTATCTCGTGGGGGTCGTGGTGCTGGATGCCTGGCTGGGGTTAAGCGGAACAATCCGCGGGGTGCTACTGGGGGGCTGGGTCGTACTGGCGGTGGTGCTGATCTGGCGCGGCGTCCTTCGCCCGATGTGGGCTCCCGTTTCCTTCGCCTCGCTGGCAGCCGTGGTGGAACAGCAGTTTCCGGAACTGCGGGAGAGATTGACATCTCTCGTCGAACTAAGGGGAAGTGACGGGACCGAGCTGGCTCCCGGGGCATCCAGGTTGATGCAGGATCTGCTCGCGCGGCAAACGGTGAAAGCGTTCAAACATCTTTCCATCGACCAGATCTCGTTCCATCAGGGACCCCTGCGAGCCGCTTTGATTGCGGCCATCGCGGTGGTGCTGCTGATGGCGCCATTCGTGTGGAATGCCGACGCTTACGGATTGCTCCTCAGCCGATTTTTCGCCCCGTGGGGAAATTTTTCGTGGGGGTCCCGGTGGATCCTGAACGTGGTCGAAGGGGATCAGGTTGTTGCTCGTGGATCGGATGTGCCGATCCACGTCAAAGTGACTCCGCGTCACAATGGCTTGATCGTCAATCCCGAGATATTTTCATCACTCAGGCTGAACTGGCGTGACGAGCGGAACGGATCCGATCAGCGTCGATTCGTCTGGGATACACAGACGGAGACCTTCGTCACAACGTTACCTCGAGTTCAGCAGTCGCTGAGTTTTGACGTGACATCGGATGGAGCCCGGACGGGGATGCATCGCGTCGTCGTGGCCGATCCCCCCGTCATGACGCGGTTTCAGATGGAAATCGAACCACCCCCCTACACCGGTCTGCCAGCCCGGTCGCTCACCAGTGTGCCGCCTGAAGTCCGAATCCAGGAAGCAAGTCAGGTGTTGGTCTCGGTGGAGTTCAGTGAACCCGTCGTTGAAGCCCGATTGCAGTGGCCAAAGTCCCTTCCAGATGCCTCATCCCCCGTCGCTCCCCCTCGAGATGCTTCAGAGGTCGAGGATCTGATTCCCCTCACGCTGTCTGCCGACCGGACGCGCGGTACAGCAGCAGTGATGGCGCGTGTTTCCGGCGCGATCTCGATTCTCGCCTCAAATTCGTCGGGACTTCAGAATCGAGACCTGGCTCGATCGCTCTTCGTGACGCCGGATGAACCCCCGACTTTGCGACTGAGTGGCCCGGACCATCCCGTATTTGTCCGGCCTGACGAACTGTATGAGCAGCGCGCCGAAATTAATGATGACTTTGGTCTATCGGCTGTCGAGTTGTTCATCGAGGCTTCGACTGGGATCGAGGAAATCCAGAAGGTGGCAGATGATCAACTGAACCCTCTTCGATTGGCTCACTCGTTTACGATCGACTTGACGCGATTCAACCTAACCGGTGGTCAGACCGTCACGTATCGCATTCGTGCAGCGGATAATCGGACTGAAGCCGGACCGCAGGTCACGTGGTCAGCTCGTCGTACCCTGATGGTCAACACGAGTCTTCCGCAGCTTCCCGATCAGGAACTGGCAACGGAAATCCAGCAGATGGACGACCAGTTGGTCCAGTTGCGCGCGGATCTGGGAGATGTGAAAGATGCAATGACGCAGTTGCATCAACAGACCGAGCGAGAGGCGCTCGGGCGGGACCACCCGACTGACAAAAACGAACAACTTGACTCCCTGCAGAACGAACAGAATGCGCTGCTCGACAAACTGCAGCACTTGGGAGATCGTCTCGCCGAGCGGCTGATGACGTCGGAACTGGCTGACGCGACGGACCAGATTGCCGCAGAGGACTTACACGTGGCCGCGGAAAAGCTGCAACACGCCCATGATAAGCCCGCCCGGGATCAGCTCGAACCCATCGCGCAAGCAATCGACCGCCTGGGAGCTGCCGACAAAAAGTTGCAGACACTCGGCCGACATTTGAACGAACTGAACAAGCTGGAGCAGAATCTGGCGGAACTGTCCCGACTTGCACAGCGGGCAGAACGACTCGCCGAAAAATTGGAGGGTCTCGACCAGCATCGTGAGGGGACAGACAACCCGGCAGATGCCACGGTTTCAGACGAGACAGCTCGCCCTCAGGTCAAAGAACTGGCCAATCGGTCCGAGCTGACGCAGCCCGCCGACCCGGCAGACCCCTCCCGCGACGAAGAGCCTCAGGTAGTCGCGCCAGCTCAGAAGAGCCGTCCCGCGACGGTGCGAAATGATCAGGGGCACGAAGGGGGGCCTGTTCAGGCGGATCAAGAGGATCGTCACGTCGACCCGGAAGTCTTGCAGAAGTTGAGAGACGAAGGAGAACAGCTCAGCAAGCGGATGGATGAATTGCTGAAAAACCACCCTGAACTTCTGGAGGCGGCACGGCGAGACAAGCAGGAACGACTCAACCAATTGGCCCAGCGGGCACGACAGCTTGCTCAGGTGCAGGACCAGCTTGCCCACGCGACGAAACAGGAGACTGATGTCGCCACAGGTGACAGTCCCCCGACCAAGCCTCATGCGGCGCAAGCGACGGTATCAACGTCGGACGCCGAACCGACTGGAGAAGATCAGGCGAATCAGCAGCCCCGCACGAATGATGACGCTTCCGCAGATCGCGCGTCATTAGAGACCGGTTCCGAGCCCCAATCTTCTCCAGCGCGCCCGCAGACCAGTGCGTCTGACAATCCAAAAGGGACTCCATCACCCAACCGAGTGGAAGCAGCAACGGGTCCTCAAGGGGCGCTTGAGGGGCAAACCCCCGGCGACGATGTACCAGAGTCGAAGCAGGATCGGGACCCGAGATCCGGTCAGTCCCCCGGTGCTGATGCAACTCACGAAGCAGAATCGGACGAGCAAGGTCGTTCCAAACCGGAATCCGGGGAAACGGACACGGGGAGTCGTGCTGGACAAGAGGCGCGGTCTCCCGAGGCAGAAACGAGTGCACCCGCGAACGAGGGTGCGGAATCAAAGTCAGCCGAGTCCCGTGATGAACAGGCCTGGCGTGAGCGGGGTGCGAAGGCGTTGAAGCAGCAGGAACAGATCACTCGTGCTGCCACGGAGCAGGCGATCGATCTGCTGCGAGAGACTGGAGCAGACTCACCCGCGACGAAGGAGGCGGCCGACTTCGCCCGTCAGGCTGAGCTGGCTCGACAGCAGGCACAGGCGGGGGACTTGGCAGCAGCTGCGGAAACAGCGCGTCGTGCAGAAACGGCAGCGGAGGCGACGAATGAGCAGTTGAATCCAGACGGTCAGTCCCCCACCCCTCAATCGCGTCAGGCAGAGCAGCTGGCCAAACAGCAGCGAGAGATGGCACGCGAACTGGAAGAGTTGGCGAAATCTCCCGAGGCGGTTCGGGGAGCCCGAATTGAAGCACAGCGTCGAGCCACCGCTGCGGCGCAACAGTTGTCGCGTGAGCTCGCTGAGACCACTGAGACGCTCAAGTCGGCCCCGCTGAAGGGGCCCGACACTCGTGAAGTGGCAGAAGCGGGAGACAAAGCACGTCGGGCGACGGAACAGGCAGAAGCCGCCATGCGGAAAGCAGAGAACGCACAGGCCCAGAAAGACACCTCCGCTTCTGCCCAAGCTGCGGCCGAAGCGACGGAGAAACTGAATGAAGCCGCAAACGAAGTGAAGCCGACGCCCCCTCGATCGCCGGGTGTGACACCCGTCCCCGAACAGGTCGGGGCGAAGGTTGCCGAGGCGACTCGCCAGATCAAGCTGGCACAAATGAAACTAAGCCAGGAAAAGGCTGCTTCTTCCTCTTCTTCTTCGCCCGACGGAAAGAAAGCCGGTCAGGAGCCACCACCGGGCAAGGATCCCGCCGCCTCGGCGAAGGAATCAGAGGCAAAACCGTCGGACAAAGAGGAGTCGGATAAAGAGGAAGAGTCGTCTCGCGATCAGTCCCAGCAAGAGGCGAAGGCCGAAAAGAGTCAAATGGCTGCTGAGAAATCACCTGCCTCGTCAGCCGGAAAAGCCAGCCAGAAAAATTCCCCCCAGGAGAAATCCGCTGGTCAACAGTCCCAGAAGTCATCGTCGAAGTCGGATGGCAGTGACGGGACCGAGGGCTCTGGAAAAGGTGGAATGAATGGTGAAGGAGAGGGTGGTTCAGGAGAGTCCCCGGGCCGTGATGGAATGGGTGCAGGAAAGCCTGGGGGTCCCCCTTCGTCATCGGCCTCGCAGTCCTCGTCGGAGTCGTCAGGCAAAGAGGGCGCGCAGGGGGCAGGTAAAGAGGGTATGAAAGGCGAAGACGGCGGCGACTCAGGACAGTCGCTGGGGGATGAGGGTGAAGCTGGTGAAAAGCCTGGCGATGCTCCCTCGTCATCTTCCCCAAAGTCTCCGTCGGAGTCGTCAGGCAAAGTTGGCGCAAAGGGGACAGGCGAAGAGGGTATGAAAGGTGAAGACGGCAGCGACTCTGGTCAGTCGCCAGGAGATGACGGGAAAGCTGGCGAAAAAAACGGCAATTCTCCTTCGTCGTCTTCCCCGAAATCGCAGTCAGAATCGTCAGCTTCTCAAGCCGAGAGGGCCGAGGGGGGCGGATCGTCCTCGACAGCCGAGGGGTCCGCGAGCGGAAAAGAATCTCCCGCTGCTCCCTCCAAAACAGTCCCCGAACAGAGTCAAAGCGAACCGGGATCCGAGGAATCCCATAATTCTGATTCTTCGCCCCAAGGCGACGAAACAGATTCACCGATTCGGGGTGAAGGACAGGATTCGAGTAACCCTCCGTCCGAAGCGGGTTCCTTGAAAGACCCTGAAACGAACAAAGCAGACGACGAGGATGATTCACCCCGAAAGCAGGCGGCCGCTTCGAACGAGTCTTCCGAGGACGAACCTGCCGCCAGTGAAACGGAAGCTCCGTCGCAACTGGCCGGTGCAGCAGAGCGGTTTCGGCAGTTTGCCAAGTTGCTGAGGTCCGAAGAAGGAGCCAGAAAGAACTCGAAACAAAATGGTCGTTCCCGAAACGACGCCCCTTCGGCAAGATCGCCCAGCAACGAACCGGCTGAGCCGTTGGGCAATGGTGGTGAGGGAGCGACTCCTGGGGGGACCACAGAGGGAGTCGATCTGGGCCGGTTCGAAGTCGAATTGCAGCAGCATGCCCGTCAGAACTGGGGGCGCCTTCCCGGCCAGTTGCGGACGGAAATCCTGCAAGGTGCCGGGAAGAAGTCGCATCCTGAGTACGCTGATCGAATCAAATCCTACTTTGAGCAAATCACAAGGCCCGCCAAATGAAGCGCGTGTTATCGGGTACCCCTACGGTGGGGATG
>NZ_DASWWZ010000636.1:0-6449 GCF_036405755.1 Schlesneria sp. | reverse complement strand
GATCGTTCATCTCAGTCTGCTAACCGCTTTCTGACTTCGACCGGAACCTGGCAAGGAACTGCGCTGCGGACGTCTTGCCAGGTTCTGGTTGGTAATCCGGAAATTCGCTCCTAAGCGGATTTCCTCCACTTTCTCATCGCTGAACGGAAAGGCTTCAATGTCCGACTTCAACCACGAGTTTCTTGAAATTGCTGATATCGTCCCCGCTTTTGTTCCGGTCGATTTGCAAACTGCTGCGAACAACGGTCAGTGGGTCTCGATGCGGAACATCGGCCGGCTGCTGTGTGTGCTTTATAAGGCTGCAGGGACTGCGGGTGACGATCCTGTGTTCACGCTCAGGCAGGCGACATCCAACACGGGTGCCAATGCGAAGCCGTTGTCCTTTACCAGGGTTCGAACGAAGATTGGGGCCATCGGGGCGACGCTGCAGTGGTCCCTTGTGACCCAGTCGGCTGCGAATACGTATTCACCGGTCAGCGCCGCGTCACCGGCATTGATGGCGGTCGATGTCACGCCAACAGATCTCGATTTGAACAATGGCTTCGGCTTCGTGCAGGTGCAGGTCCCCGACACGGGGACGAACGCGCAACTGGGGGCGGCATTCTACATCGCCTATAGCGTGAGATTCCCCCAGGCGGAACTCACCTCGGCACTCTCGTAGCACTTGGTTGCTGACTTGCGGTGGCCCGCTCACCCACCGCTTTTTGATCTGAGTCTGAAAGTCATGTCTCGTCAAAGGATTTGCGATGCCTGTCACAGAAAAGAATACGGAAAGTCTGAATCGCTCGATGGTCGCGCTGGAACTGTTCAAGGCCCGCTCAGTGAGTGGGGGAGGGAGTCCCCGACAACTGGCCATCAGTTGCTTCCGCGATGCGATGGTTTTTCTAGAGGCTGCGTATGAGATTCAGTCCGGCAGGGCAGACCTGTCTGCGGACGAATCGCCACTTGATCCCGCGTTCGCCCCCAATCTGAAGCGGACTCATCCGATCAATCTCATGTCCCGCGTCTGGGGTGACTTGAGGAAGGTCCAGGAAGCCCTGGCCGATCTCGATGCGAACCCGGGGGCGGACTACTACGAGCCCTACAGCTGGAGTAAGCCCGAAGTCAATCAGGCCCGCGCTCTGTTCCCCACCGTCGTAAACCGCTTGAAACAGATGACGTCTGGAAAGTGAGGTCTCATGAGCTTCGGTTCCACCGCATATCAGTCATATGTCCGAATCCACACGGAATCCGGTCACCGGCGACTCCCTCCCTGGTCGGGTTTGACTCACGAAAAACGGCTCGCGTGGGAAGCGGCCGCCCAGGCGGTTGCGATGGCCGTCCTGCCGTCCGCCCAATGTGGCGAACCGCTTGAAGGCGAGGACGATCTCGATGAAGCGATGCCGCCAGAAATCGTATGACAAGGCGGATTCGAAATACCGCGAGCGGCAGAGAAATCTGAGTGCTGTGGGGCTGGATTTGGCCTCTCAGCAAGGCCGCTCGATCGACCTCTTCCTGATCCACGGAGGAGAAGTTTCTCACACGAATTGAGTCTCATATGGCACTAACGACCTTGGCATCGGTGAAAGCGCAGGGAGGAATCCTGCCAGGAGACACCAGTCGCGACGCTCAACTTCGAATCCTGATCGATGGCGTGACTTCCTACGTCAAGCAGTTGCTGAATCGTGATCTCGAGTCTCAAGAGTATGTCGAGTACTACTCGGGTAACGGGACGCCGGTCCTGATGCTCAATCAGTATCCGGTGACGGCGGTCTCGCTGGTCTGCGTCGATGAGTCGGGAAATTTCGGTGCAGGTCCAAACAGTTTTCCTCCTACCCTGAATCTCGTTAACGGTGTCGACTACGCGTTGATGTCAGGGGCAAAGGGAAATGGATCTGCGGGCTTTCTCAGACGCATTGGTGCTCACTGGCTGAGGCCGCTGTCCCGGCAGAATGGCGTGCTCGGCACACTGCCCGGCGCGGCTGGGGGGAACATCAAGGTTCAGTACACCGCCGGCTATCTGGATATCCCTCCAGCGATTTCGATGGCCGTGAACGCTCTGGTACTGAAGCAGGCGTCAATGGCTGCGATGGGGGGGGCAGTGGCGTCGATGAGCTACGAAGACGTCAGAGTCAGCTATTTCGATTCTCACGACGCGCGTCAGGTGCTGGGAAGCATTGAATCGGTCCTGGCAACTTATCGATCGATTCCGGTTTGAACGGCCCACGCTGGCCGCCTCATCTAGACAAGTCGCCTCTGCGCCTGCTCGAGCAGGCCGTCGGTATGGTCAAGAAAGACGAGAGTCCCTTTGTTAAACCAATCAATTGCCCGATCGCTGATGACTCTGGTTCCCGGACGGTTTGCTGCTGAAGTGACGCTGCTTCCCGATGGCCCAGTGCCCGTGACGACGAATGTCTCTCAGGCCTGGTTCAAGTCACTTGATGTCACCCTTTCCAACTACGGAAACCTGAATCTTCAAGGTGATGAGACCCTGATCAAAGTACCCGATCACGAACTGAATCCGGCAGGTAACGGACGGGAAATCCGCCCTCGCGACCGAATCGTTATCGCGGGGACGGCTTACCGGGTTCTCTCTGCACGACTCATGTCCGTGCGGACTGTCTGGGAGTGCGTTGTCCGAAAGGAGCTGAGCTGATGCCGGGAATCTCGAACCACTTTGATGCCATGACGGCGATCAAAGAGATCATCGACGGTCTTCCGCTGGAGGGACTGACAGGGGGAACTCTCATTCAAGAAGTCGCGACGTACCACGACGGAACCGTCGCACTCCCTTTCATCAGTATCTCTCCTTATGGCCCCGAGACGCTCGATGACGAACTGAATGATCGCGACGGTGCGTACTACGGAGTTCTGGTCTCGATTGTCGCTAAGCCCTCTGTGAACAATCTGGAAACACGGCTGGGATGGCGACAGACACTGCGGCGAAACCTGAACAACCGGTCGATCGATCAACTCGGTCAAAATTACAAGCTGGCAGTCGAACCGGGGAACACGGTCGAGCCGCAGGCCTGGTTCGACAGGAACGCTTTTGTCAGTGGAATGGTAGTGCGTGCGTTCTTTCAAGAACCTCGTGCATGACCCCTAACCTGCTGCTGCACGATGCCTGTTCAGGCTCTCCATCCGAGGACTCTCTGGATCTGATCAGCGGCATCACACTACTCAACGGATCGTCTGCAACTATCTCCCGAGACCGTCTGTAACGGCCGAATAAGGAATTGCTTTACTATGACAGAACAAATGGCCTATGCATCGAGAATGACGATTGCAGGGCACCCCATGGAGTTCAAGACTCACTCGATCAAGCAAGTCATCGAGTTGAGTGAGGATGATGGACTTCGGGGAAGCCGCTCTCGCGTATTGGAACGGGTTGCCCAGGGCCTGATTCATGTTTCGGGGCAGGTGGAATTAGAGCCCACGCCAGCGGAAGTGGCGATTCTGCTTCCCTTGATCGTCAGTTACTCGACGACAGAGACCGTCCTGACGGACGCACTGGCGGACGTGACGATTGTCATCGACAACGGTACCAAAACCGACACATTCGTCGGCCGGTTCACAAAAGGAACCTTCTCAGGCTCGTCGGGGCAGAAGATTCAATTGACCGTCGATTTCGTCGGCAAGACCCGTGCGACGTCCGCTGGAGGTTCGCTCTCGGGAGTTCCCGATATCACCGCACGGCCCTATATGTTTTACGACATGGGAAGCGGGATCACGATCGGTGAAGCAACGTATTCAATCGATAAGTTCGAACTCACCATCGACAATCATATTGAACCGACATTCATGCAGGGGCAAGTCGCCACCGACCTCGAGCCGACCGACCGCACGGTGTCGCTGGGGGTGCAGACGAAGTACACGGCGACCGAAGACCCGCTTCTCGTTCTGGCGACGGGAGGTCCTGACGCAGAAGCTCCCCTGGCGGCGTCGATCACGTTCACGAACGGCGATCACTCGATGTCATTTTCGTTCGGTGCGATTGTGGCGAAATCTGAATCCGTGGTGAACAACGGCAAGCGAACCAAGTTGAGACTGCCATTGAATTATCACTGCTACAAAGTGGGAACGACGCTCGAAACCGTTCCCGTCCTGGTCTGATTTCATAAAGGAAGAGCCTGTGTGTTCGTATGTGCCCGACGGTTATACCAGAGACGGCTATATCGCCCCGGCCGTCCACGTGGCGGATGCCGAATCGCTGCATGGCGAACTCGATTTTACGTACCGACCCGCGACTCGACTTGACGTCGTCAAGATCGATGCCGAGATCCGGATTGCCGTTCGGAACCAGGATTTCGATCCACTGTGTGCCGTTCGGGCAGAGCAACTGGCCTGTAAATTCGTGGCGGATCGAGTCATTGGCTGGTCTCTCAGAGACCAGGGGGAGTCGCCTGTTTGTGTGTCTGCCGAAGCCTGCGAACGGATGCAGCCGTTTTTGTTCAGCAGGCTTTACAACATCATCCGCGGGGTTCAGGCGAACGACCTGAGGCCAAATCAGGTGCCACCTCCGAGAGAGGAGGACCAGCTAAAAAACTGAAGCAGGGGGTGTTTCTGCTGAGGAAATATCCCCGCATTGCTCGGATGAATTGCCAGGTCTGTGAAAAGTACGTGGTCAACGAATCAACGTGGCAATTGGAACAAGGTCGAGATGGCCAGCCTGTCGAGCGGCTGAAGCATCTGGGCCCGTCGTTTCTCGCCGCGTGTCGAGATCCGGCGCGCGGTTGTCCCAAGGGGACGCCAGAACTGCCGAACTCGCTGACTGCTGAGAACCAGCTCTGCTATCAGCACTATTGCGAATGCGTTTCCGCGGGGGCATTTCCCGATGATCCTGTGGTTCGCCGAAACGCGGCTGTGATTCAAGATGTGCTGGACACCGTGGAAAAGCTGAAACAAGTCGAACTTCATACCTCCCTCTTAAAAGCCGTGCGGGAAACATGCGTGACGCAGTTCAACGAATGATCATTCAATCGGCGCTCCAAGGAGTTGGTGTTGTCCGATCCGCAATAAAGAGCATTCGGCAACGTTCCACCCAATCGCGATGGGCTCGTGTGTCGCGTAGACCCTGGAGCCTGGTCCCCTCCGTTAGTGCTGCGCTCAATGCCGGCGGCGTGAAGAGCTGGCCTGGTGTGGCTCACTCGTCGCATTCGTTTGACGGTTGGTTTGATTTCACCGACGCCGAGGAAGATGCATCCCCCGTAGGAGGTTGGTCGATCGACGAAGGATCTCAGGCAAATAGCCGCCCGGTTCCTTCCCCGATGGAACCGAGTTCTCCACGAGTGCCGTTGCTTGTTCCTGTGGTGCGACAGAGTCCTCTGTTCGCTCAGCAGAAGTCTTCCGTGCTAGACCCGGGGCATCCTGCGACAGTTGGCACACACGCATTGACAGAGAACTTAGAGCCCACCCCGATCGGCGGAATGGCAAAAAGGGCTGAGACAATATCCCGTGCAGCCGGGGCTGGCTCGCGGGTGCTCCCGCGTCAACGTTCTCGCACAAGCCTAGGTGATCTTGGCCGAGATGCCTCTGTAGTGGCCGACGGGACGCAAAGCGTTTCCGTTGTTACCGCAAGACGCGCTTCATTCCTGAGCGATCGAGGTGACGAGTCGCCTCGGGGGCGAGGCCCAGTTCACACCGTGACGCAGCCTCATATTCGGAACAGAACATTGCGTCATTTCGACGGATCGAAGGGATTCGGGGACATTGGCAAATCCAACTCACTCGGCATCACGCGAACCCCCGAGCCCGGCAATGCAGGCTCGTTCGAAAGCGATGGAGATGGAGGCCCTTCACAAACGAATCCTGCTCCCCCGAGAACTGCAGACCCGTTTACTGTTTTGGAACCTGACGGAACTCTCGCGTCCGCACTGTCGCGGATCAGCGAGTTCGATGAAGACATGGCCTTTGCATTGAAGCCGCTGAATCGATTTCACGACGCGGCAACTTCCGACACAACTGAATTTGCGGGATTCGGCGTTCGCCCGATCCCGGCGAGGCAGATCGCTACGCGAGCGACTTCGGGCATTCCTCACGTCGCTGCTGAGTCTGACAGCTCTCCCGGACAGAGCAGGGCCAGGAGTCCCATCGCTGAGGATCCCCTTGCACTCGGGGTGCACAGCGCCGGCATCGGACTTAACGCGGTGATGGATGAGATGGAAACACGGCTCGATTCGATTTGCAGAGCTCAGGAAGAACGTCTCAAGTCCCTGATCAAGAACCTGACCTTCTGGGTGAAGTAGGAAACTATGACAGTCTTCTATTACGGAGGATTCTCGCATCCTCATGCAGAGGTCGCGTTTGCGGGAATCCAGCGGACGATCCGATTTTCTGAAACACAGCGGGAGAACATTCTGCGTGAGTCGTGGCAGCTGCGCGGGAAAATTGTCAGGCAGGGACCAAACTCGCAGCGTCTCGTCCTGGCTGCGCTCGATGAGATTCGGCAGGCCTATTCGCGCCACGGTCAG
>NZ_DASWWZ010000635.1:0-14060 GCF_036405755.1 Schlesneria sp. | reverse complement strand
CGACTGGTTCCATCGTCTCGGCCTCGTCTTCCTGACCCAAAGGCACGCCGATTTACAACCATCTTAGAAACCGCCGGATACGATGAGTACGTCCGGTGGTGTGGGAGGACGGAGGGGGTAACCCCTCCTCCTACCCGATTGATGGACCGAATGAGCGAAGGGGAAGTCGTGTTTACTTCTTCTTGTCCGTCTTCTTCTCGTCTGTCTTCGCAAGATTGGCTCGCGACTGAGCGAACAACCATTCATAGAATTCGGGATTGTTGTACGTCTGCGTCCAGGCGTCATGTCCCGCTTCGGGGTAGATGGTCAGCTTTGGTGAGCCACCGTTTTTGGTGATCTCATCGACCATCCCCTGGGTTCTCGCGACAGTGGATGCATCGTCCTTCGCACCAACAAAGGCCCACACGGGGACGTGTGTGTATTTCTTCGTCCAGAACGGCTCACCAATGCCGCAAATCGGGGCAATGGCCGCAATACGGTTGGGGATGTAGTTCGCCAGTTCCCAGACACCCAGGCCCCCCATACTCAAGCCGGTCAGGTAGATTCGGTCGGGGTCAATATTGTACTTCCGTTCGAGTTCGTCGATCAGTGCCGTCAGCTCGATCGGCTCCCAGCCTCGCTCCGAAGGACATTGGGGTGAAACCACGATGCAGGGAAAGTCTTTCCCCTGATCAATCAGTTTCGGGGGACCATGGACTTTGACCTTTTCCAGATCATTGCCCCGTTCGCCGGAACCGTGCAAAAACACCAGCAGCGGCCAGGATTTCTGCTGGTCGTAGTCCTTGGGAAGGTAAATCAGATAGTCCAACTGAAGTCGCACACGCACGTCAAGTTTTGCAGCCTGCTGAGGAGGCTCGTCGGCGAATGCGAACAGTGGTCCGAAAACGAACATCAGTAACGCCGACTTCAAGATCAGATCAGGTTTCATCTCATCTCCGGTAAGAGGGACAGGGCGGATCCATTCGAAATCATAACGCAGTTGAATTACGCACGGTAGAAACGGCCTTGCCGACGGGCTTTGGATCGTTCCCCGGCGGTCGATTCTGCGAGGGGAAGAGCAGGAAATCGGCAGACCGACCAGCTCGGTTCGAGTTTATTCCGGGTCGGTTGACGCGATCCGGTGACCGGCCCGATACAATCCCCATCCGAGCAGGACCGTCAGAACGGCGATCATTCCGAACAGGACTCGCGTATCGTTCCAGATCGGCGAGTTCCCCCCGCGTTGAGTTGAAGCGGACGAATTTTCCACCGGTGCTGAGGCTGTCACACTGACAATGCTCTCGCCCTGTGCCAATGCCGAGAGAAGTGCGGCGTCGTCGTAGTGTCCTGCTTTTGCGTGCGGAGACCCATATTCCAGCCTCAGTTTCGAATGCGGAGGGGCCGCGACGATCAATTCGTAGAGTGGGCCTGTCAGCTCGACGCTGGTAATCGGCAGAGGCGGGCTATCCCGGTTTTCGATTCTCACGCGGAACTGACGGGTCCGGACTTCGGGGATCGAAACGGTGACTTGTTCCCGTTGAATCGCGCCGATCGCGAAACGTGAGACGGTCCCCTTCCCTGCGTGCACCCATTCTTTCAGGCCGTCAGCGTTTTCCAGTTGTGACTCGATCGTGACGACCCGACTGAAGTTTTCTGCACTCGTGATCAGTTTGAGTTCCGTGATGGGCTGTTGCTGGACGGAGACCAGGAGCGTCGTCTGTTGCTCTTTCGTGTCTTCCATCACGGACAGACTGGCGGGGGAGTACTGCTCGGTTTGCGGTTGTCCCGGCTGGATCTTCTTTTCATCACGATAGAATTCAATTCCATCCACGCGAAAGGGACGCAGTGCGATACTCGTCGATTCAACTCGCTCAACTTCCTCATTTCCTTTCAGACGACGATTGAGCTCCAGCAGGAGTTGTTGTTGTTCTGCCGTCACGTCTTTGATGATCAGTCGAAAGTGGCGATGGTCTGTTCTTTCGAAGGGAACAAGGACGTTTCTCGCATCGACATAGCGAGAGTAGTCAAAGATCAGTGAGGCGGCTCCCAGCGGTCTCCACATCGTCCCATTTTCAGATGACTCGACGTGGACCTGATGCTCAAAATCCTTGAGGGGCGTGAGGATCCGCAGACCATTGGGGACAGGGTCCTTTTCACCCAACTGGACCTCAATCTTCAGTCCCTCGGCGGTGTCGAGCCTGGCGGTTGAAATTGTTCCGCGCCAGAAATGGCGAATCGAATGCGATTTTCCGTCCTTGGTGGCCCGAATCACGAAGGGAACTGGCTGTTGCTGCTCGTTCACAACGCGCACGTCAGGCCAGTCCTTGCGAGTCGCATCATGGAACTGAACGTCCAGCGGCAGTCGGAAGAGCGATGTCTGATCATGCTCGGGCAGTTCGAGCGTGCGCTGCCAGCGGTATTCTTGATGGCTGGTTCCGTCCGCCATCACGATTGTCGAGACAAGCAGGATTCCCAGCAATCCGCTCAGCCAGTGAAACTGCACGCCGTTGCCATTCATCGGTTGTTCCTTCATGTCGTTTCGGACTGTTTCACGGCGAATGTTTCGCGGTATTTCAGATAGATGAAGGACCCTGCCAGAATCAGCACCCCCAGAACGATGAAGGCAATAATTCGGTAGAAGGAATCCAGCTCGGCCAGATCGCGGAAGAAGACTTTGGCAATCACGATTCCAAACAGGCCAAGCCCTGCATAACGCAGCGACCGGACGTTTCGCCAGATCCCTTGCAGCAGCCAGCTCAACGCAAACACCGACCACAGAATGGACACGCCGCCGGCTCGCATTCCCGGGACGAAGATGGACAGAAACGTATTCAGTTCCAGTGAGAGATACGTAAACAGCGTTGCCATGCCGAGTGTCCCGAACACGATGACACCATCCATCCGCTTCATTCGCCGCTTTGTCAGGTAAGCCGCAAACAGCAGGAAGGCAATCAGCGGCCCAAAATCCAGGAGTCGCAGGCCGGCGTCGCTGTAAGAGTAAGGACCACTGTAGATGAGCTTGTCATTGAGCGACCACGAACGCAGGTCGACGACCACCGCCTTAATGATGACCGCGAGGATTCCAAGGGCGGCGATATTCAGCAGGACTTCGTGGTTGCGAACGATTGCTTCACGCAGGATGAGGGCGCACGCGACAATCCATAAAATTGTCAGCAGCGGAAGTCTGAGCGGCGAATAGGTGAAACCAATCGTGCGACTGACTTCCAGATGCAGATACAGAAACAGCATCGCAAATCCGAAAATCGCGAGGATTTTCGGTATCGGAATGCTAGAGAAGGGATTTCGCAGATCACTTCGGGCGGCGATCTCCCCTTCTCTTTCTCTCTCTTTCTCCGACGGCGTCTCATCCGAGAGCCGCTGAGCCATCACCAGTGAGGCGATGGGGACACCAAACTGGATACAGCGTTCCAGTAGCTGAGGCCAGTAACCATTCCATGCCAGACTGCGATCGATGGGGGGCTCGAACTGATTCCGCAAGTCGATCAATCCGAAGCGGAAGATCACGATGCCGTACAACAGGTGGCTGATCAGTTTGAGCGTGTTGCTGCCCAGTTGACGTGCAATCCAGAGCAGGACCAGTGCCTGCAACGCCCAGCTCAATGTGATCCACTGGCGAGAGAGAACCAGGGGAACGGTCACGATTACGAAGAAGGAGGCCAACCCCAGAAAACTGACCAGCAGTCCCCGGTCGATCAATTTCCGCATCAGGAAATAGTAGACGTGCAGCGTATAGAACAGGCCGAGGCCTAATGTCACAACTGCAGCCCAGGGCCGCCCGTACGCAGCGTTGACCAGGCGATAGCTTTCGCTGAAGTACACAAGTGAATTGACCAGCAGGGCTCCGATATCGAGCAGGTTCGACGGGGAGACATTGATGAGCTTATAGAGAAACGTCATTGTCGAGAACAGAATGAAGAACGCCGTCAGGAACGGTATCACTTCCCAGAACTGCGTCACATCATAATTTGAGATCGACGCGAAATAGAGAGTATAGGTACAGACAAAGCTCAACAGGTTGACCAGCGGCCAGTTCTTCGCGTAGCAGACGGCCAGAACGCCGATGCCGAGGATCAACAGGTAGGTGTACAACCCGGGTAGATCCACACTTCCTGTCGACAGCATGAGCGGAGTTCCATAACCGCCGAGAATTCCCAGTACGGCAACGAGCATGGAGTCGAATCGAACGGCGATTCCTCCGGCGAGCACCGTCACAGCGCCCATCAGCGGGAACGCCGCGACCGGCTCGATCAGGTGATAGAAGTTGGCAGCGGCGTAGATGCTGAAATAGAGCATGGCCAGTCCTCCCCCCATCAGCCCCTGCCCGATGATCTGATAGCGTCCCCCCAGCAGTCGGGTCCCCGCTGTCAATAGGCCCAGCCCGGCAATCGCCGCCATCGCCACCCGTGCGACGGGCTTGATCAGGTTATGATCGAACGAGTATTTCAGGAAGAAACCGACGCCGATCACGAGAACCAGAATCCCGATTCGCATCAGCCACTGGCTGGCGATTGCGTACTCCATCGAGACCCCGACGGGGGCATGCTCTTCCCCGACGATGATCCAGTTCCAGATCTTGTTCAGGGTTTCTCTGGCAGCCAGTTCGAGTTTGCCCGGAGCATGCTCATGCACTTGTGACGCGGGTCGATGACTTTGTTGCAGCTCTTCCAGCCTCGCGACATTCTGCGAAGGACCTTGTTCTGGGGGCGTTGGCAGCGGGGTTGCCGCCGACGTGGGGACGACAGGCATGTCCTCGTCGAAAACAACGTCTGCTGCTTCTGTCGGGGTCTCTACCGCTCGAGGTGGTACGTGAGGGGGCGTGACCGGTACGGGCGGAAACGGCATCTGGACCGTCGGTTGAACTGTTTCCACCGGCCGCGCTGCTTCTGCTGACGCACTGCGTGGAGGGATTTCCCTGGGGGATAGCTCTGTCTCAAGCGGTGGGAGTCTTTTCGCCAGCGTTCGTTTCAGCCGCCGGATTTGAGCTCCCAGTTTCTGGAAATGGTCTTCTTGTTCGCGACGAATGTTGTGCAGTACTGCCAGTAAGTAAACCGGCAAACCCAGGAAGACGAGTGCAAACCCGAGCAGCAGACAGGCGATTTCTGGCATTTGAGGTTTCCGCCGCGGTCGCGATCTGACGATGTTGCCGACTCACCGCCCCGCAGATGATCTAGTATTTAAGCTACACAACCTTCTTGAGTCATGACGTTCGCTAACGGGTCTTCCGTGAGTGGAAGTCAGGTTTCGGCAGTGGCATCCATGATTGGGGACGCTGCTCACATTCAGATCGTCAAGTGTCAGCAGGCAGGTTATCAAGTCTCTCCTTCACTGTCCGCTCTGCGTTCAATTGATTCTGCAACCGGACAGCCGTTACAAGTTCGCAGCAGTTTCTCCAGCGATCCATCCAGCAGCCCGGTGACTATGCCGATTATCCGAATTGATTCTCTTGACGATCCTCGTGTCGAACCGTACCGCAACTTGAAGGCGAAGAATCTTCAGCGCGGAGGTGAATTTTTCATCGCCGAAGGGAGAAAAGTTGTCGAACGGATGCTGGACAGCCCGTTCAGGACGGCCTCGGTCTTCATCAGTGAGAAGCGTGAAGCCGAGTACGCGCCGAAAGTCCCGGCGGATGTTCCGCTGTACGTGGCACCGCAGTCCGTCATGAATCAGACGGTGGGATTCGACTTTCACGTCGGTGTGCTGGGCTGCGGATACCGACCCGCCCGAGCGCCCCTCGAGAATGTGCTGACTCAGCAGACAGAGCGAATGACGGTCGTTGTCTGTCCGAATTGCGATAATCCGGAAAACATGGGCGCCATCATCCGGATTGGTGCCGCTTTCGGAATCGACGCGCTGCTGCTCGGTGAGTCGTGCTGCGACCCGTACTCTCGGCGCGTGATCCGGGTTTCCATGGGAGCCGCATTCTCGTTGCCGATCATCGAATCACCCGACCTGGCCAGCGACCTGAAGCGGCTTAAAGCGGAATGGCAGTTCCAACTGGCCGCAACGATTCTCAGTCCCGATGCGGAGTCGCTTGAGCGAGCCACGCGCAGTCCCCGCTTTGGTATCCTGTTAGGGAATGAGGATACAGGCTTGGGAGAATCCTGGACGAGTCTTTGTGACAAGCAGGTCACGATTCCCATGTCGCGCGGTGTTGATTCCCTGAATGTGGCCGTCACCGCCGGCATCATGCTGTTCCACTTCCGCAGCGATCCTCCGGTGGCTTGACAATCCACAGGAACACGATTTGACCCGGCCCTGATGATGGATTACGCTATCGGATCGAAAAAGGCTGATGTACTCTGTCGTCGCATTGCGACGGACTGCCCGATCCTGGAGTGATATCGATGCGCCGGCGATTTCCGATTGGATGGTTGTTTGGACTCATCATCTGTCTACCTCTGGTGGGGCTGTCAAATGACAAACCCGACGACAACTCGGGTGCTCATCAGTCTGTCGCCGAGGAGTTGAAGTTCACCCGGATCTGGACCGTGCCAGAAAAACTGGTGCTCAGCGATATCCGAGACGCTCGCAGTCTGCTCGTCTTCGGCGAAACGACTGCCGGCAAAACAATCGACCTCTCCAGTTCGGCAACGCTCACCGCCGCTCACCCCTCGATCAGTATTGATCAGGATCACTACGTGAACCCGGTTTCCACCGGTGCAGGGACCGTAACGGTCTCGGCCGGAGGGCTCTCGATCAATGTTCCCGTCGATGTTCTCAGTATTGATTCAAAAGAAGTCGACTTCGTTCGCGATGTTGAGCCGATCATGGCGAAAGTCGGCTGCAACCAGGGGACTTGCCACGGTGCGCAGCAGGGACGAAAAGGCTTTAAGCTCAGCCTTCGCGGTTATGATCCGTTGTACGACTATCGGGCTCTCGTGGATGACGTCTCTGGACGCCGATTCAACCGGGCCCGTCCCAGTGACAGCCTGATGCTGCTGAAGCCGACTCAAGGGGTTCCTCACGAAGGGGGTTTCCTCTTCGATGAAGATTCGCGTGCTTACAAGATCATTGAGCAATGGATTGCGGAAGGCTGCAAATTCAGCGAAGCGACCCGCCCTGCCCGGCTGGAGTTGTTTCCCACTTCGACTGTGATGGACAGATCCGGACAGACTCAGCAGATGCAGGTCATCGCTCACTTTGATGACGGAACGTCACGTGATGTGACACGGGATGCCGTGTTTGAGGTCAGCAACTTCGAAGTCGCGACGATCAATTCGACGGGGCAGGTGAAAGCCGTACGCCGGGGTGAAACCGCTGTGCTCGTTCGCTACGAGGGGGCCTATGCGTCCAACACAGCGATCGTCCTCGGTACGCGAGAGGGTTTTGTCTGGAAGGATTCTCCGGAGTTCAACTTCATCGATACCCACGTCAACAATAAGCTGAAACGCCTGAAGATTCAGCCGGCCGACTTGTGCACCGATGCCGACTTCCTCCGTCGCATTTCTCTCGATCTCACCGGATTGCCCCCAACGATCGACCAGACGAAGGCGTTCCTCAACGACCCTCGTGATTCCCGCACCAAGCGCACAGCCAAGATCGACGAACTTCTCGACTCGGCGAACTACGTCGATCACTGGACGCTCAAGTGGAGTGACCTGCTGCTGTCGAATCGCAAGTTCATCAACGAACAGGGTGTCTGGGCTTTTCGTAACTGGATCCGGCGGGGAATCGCCACGAACCAGCCGTACAACGAATTCGTGTTCGACCTGATGACCGCCAGTGGCAGTTCGCTTGAGAACCCACCCGCCAACTACTACCGCATTGCACGCGAGCCGCGCGAAGTCATGGAAAACATGACGCAGGTTTTCGTCGGCACTCGATTCGTCTGTGCCCAGTGTCACGATCATCCGTTCGAAAAATGGACTCAGACGCAGTACTACCAGCTTTCCGCCTTCTTCGGAGGCGTGGGACGAAAAGGTGGTGCGCGGCCGGAAGAAGAAGTGATCTACGACATGCGCACGCCAGCCCAGGTGACGCATGCAGGAACCGGTCAGCCAGTCACCGCCGTGTTCCCCTTCCCGCTTGAGGGTGTGGACCTCTCGTCCGAAATTCCACGGGTCAAGCTGGCGACGTGGCTGACCGCACCGGAGAACCCTTACTTCGCCAAGAGTCTGGCGAACCGCTACTGGAGTTATCTGAATGGGAAGGGAATCATCGACCCTGTCGACGATATCCGCCTCAGCAATCCTCCGACAAATCCGGAACTGCTGGACGCGCTCACGGCTGATTTCGTCGCTCACAACTTTGATCTGAAGCACCTGCTGCGAACCATCGCAAACTCGCATACCTATCAGCGAACGTTTGTGACGACACAGTGGAACGAAGACGACGACGTGAACTACTCCCATGCAACTCCACGTCGGTTGGCAGCGGAGCAGCTCTTCGACGCAATCATGACGGCGACGGGAGCGCCCACAAACCTGCCAGGAGTTCCCGGCGGTTTCCATGCGTCTCAGCTTCCTGACTCGTCCCAGACTGTCAGCTTCCTCGACATGTTTGGTCGTGCTCCGCGTGAGTCACCCTGTGAATGTGAGCGGTCGTCGGAAGTGAGTCTGGCTCAGACACTGACCCTGATCAACGGTCCGACCATCTCAGAAGCAATCGACCATCCCCAGGGGTTGATCGCCCGACTCGTCGCGTCGAAGGCCGAACCCAGACAGGTGGTCGAGGACGTCTATATGTCTGTGTTCAATCGACTACCGACGGACGATGAACGGGCGAAGGGCGAGCAATATCTCGCGGCCAACGGTACTGCGGAAGGAGCTCAGGACCTGATGTGGGCCCTCATCAATAGTCCCGCATTCCTCTTCAACCGGTAAAGGACAATGCTCGGGCATCACGTGTGGCCGAGAGCAGGCGTCTTCCGCAGGAGATTCGCCATGCTGTCTTGCCGGGGCTGATCGAGATCCATCCGACACCGTTAGCGAAAATTGTCGCCGCTGAACGAGCCTCGCACCACGAGACATCCGTCCCATCGAATACCTGGGCCGATGGATGTGTCAGTTGTTCCCTACCGGTTAGTTAGTTTCGACGAATGTCAGTGTTGCCATCTGCTCTCGCTCTTTAGTGAGCCTTAACTCAAGAGACGGCTGTCCAAGGCATCAGAGTGGCCATGCAGCAAAAGTATTGAGACAGATACGATGATGTTCAGTGTTCCGTTCCAGCGAGTGGCCGGCGACGCGACTCGCGCTGTCGGGACTGGTGATACGGCGATATGATCGAGCCGATGAAATCACAATTTGGCCCCTATGACATTTCTCATGAACTCGGTCGTGGCGCAATGGGCGTGGTTTATCTGGCCGTCCATCGCAGTCTGCAACGGGAGTGCGCACTAAAGACGATCGGCGTGAAAATTGCTGATCCGAATGCCGCAGAGCGATTCATTCAAGAAGGTCAGTCGGTTGCGAAATTAGGCAAACATCCCAACATCGTGCAGGTTTTCGACGCCGGCATTATTGATGCGACCCCCTACATTGCGATGGAGTATGTGCAGGGTGAAACTCTGGATGCCCTGCTGAATCGCCGGGGATTGCTGACAGAGTCGGAACTGATTGAGCTCGGCCGCAAACTGGCGTTGGCTCTCGATCACGCGCACAGTCGGGGACTTGTGCATCGTGATGTCAAACCGGCGAACGTCATCATCGACCCGACGGGCGAACCACACTTGCTGGACTTTGGGATCGCAAAAGATCTGAATACGAGTCCTCGGGCCACTTCGCGTGAGCCAGGAGCGATCTCCCCGCTGACAGCGAGTAATAAATCAACGGAATCTTCGATCGAAGAAGCGACCATCATCTCCGGCGATAGTCCCCAATCCGCGAATCCTGACCAGTCGATCCAGGGGACGCCCGCCTTTATGGCTCCCGAGCAGGCTGATCCACGTCGTGGACCGGTTGACGCACGCAGCGATGTCTATGCGTTAGGGGCGACGCTCTACATGCTGGCAACGGGACGCCGGCCGTTCGTTTCCGCGACGATTACAGACCTGCTGATCCGCGTGGTGACCGAACCCCCGGTGCCTCTCAACGATTTCGTGACCGTCAGCCTGGATTTCAACGCGGTTATTCTGATGGCGATGGAAAAAAATCCTGCAAACCGCTACCAGACTGCACTGGAGTTCGCTGATGATCTGACGCGCGTTTCAACGGGATTGCCGACCCGGGCACGAAAACTCGGCAAACTCGGGTGGATCGTAAAGCGGATTCGCGCCCACGCGCGGCTGGTTGGAATTGCCGTGACGTTTCTACTCTTTGCAGCTTTGCTTTTCGGGTATTACCGGTATCGCTCCAGCGAGATCCAGGCACTGTGGGATGATATCGCAGAGCGAACTGCCTGGGCGACGGCACAGCAGGTTCGTTCGCTACTGGACCCGGCGTTGCCCTTGTTGCAAGAGTGTTCGTCGCTCGCCGAGGCTGGCTTGTTGCCCGTTGATGATCAAGAGGCCTTGATTCCTCATCTTGCGGCGCGATTTCGATACCAGACAAAACTATCCTGGCTCTCCTATGGCGACGCAGAAGGGCGTTTCACGGGAGCGTGGCGGCACCCCAGCGGCCGAACCGTCATTCAGCGATCCTGGCTCGACAATGCGGGGGGCCACATCCGTGAAGAGTTTGCCGACGGCGACCACGCGCGACTGCGGTGGAATGACGAATGGACCTACGATCCAAGAAATCGACCCTTCTACCAACTTGCCTCGGAATCGCAGCAACCTGTCTGGACAAAGCCGTATCAGTGGTTCGGAGACGAGGGGCTTGGAATCACGTCGGCGTTCGCAATCAGGGATCCGGAGACAAACGAAGTACGGGGCGTCTTCACAGCCGACTACCACCTCGTCAGCCTGTCCAATTTTCTTGCCAGGACGAGCATCGGCAAACAGGGAAGAGCTTATCTGCTGGATGGGGACGGGAATCTACTCGCTGCGCCAGAGAGAGGTGCGGTTAAGGCGGATGAACTTCTGTCAGCATCCTTGCGCAGTGTGGAAACTATTCTTCCGGGAGGTCTTCGTAGCCTGGCGGCCGATGAACCAAGAACATTTAACTTCCTGCATGGTCACAAACCTTATGTCGCAGCGATGGAATTTTTCCAACCTGCAGAGGGTCTACCTGTCATTACCGTTGTCATGGTGCCCGAGGAAGACATTGTGGGGCCGGTCAGGGAATCCGCATTACGAGGGCTCAAATACGCGGGCGGGGTGGCTCTATCCGCCGCAATACTTTCAGTACTCATCGGCATGGGTCAGCGCCGCCAACTGAAAAAAGAACTTGCAAGGAGAAACCTGCGAATGAAGCAACTCCGCGCAGAAAAAGCGGCAGTCGGCAAAGAAAGCACACGAATCGCTCAGCCAACTACCGTCGGGTAACCGCCGCGGAGTTACTTCTCCGACATACCGTATCCTCATCGTGCGATCATGATCGCGACACGCGCGTTCTCGACCACAGATCCCCTCGGAATTGGACCCACGGGCTCCACAAAATCACCAAGGAGCAACAATTGTAAAGTGACTGCCCTTCCCGGCTTCGGATCAGATGAAAGAATTCATCCGAATAGCTCGGGGGGGCGCCACTAATGGCAAGCCGGTCGGACGGTCCATCTGTCGCGCGTGTCGAGCATGGTTCGCCATGTCCCGAGGTTCAGCATCGGCTCGACGGTGTCGGAACGATGCTCGTCCTGCCACAGCACGAATGAGAGTCGCAGAACCGTCGATGGCGAACCTGGGCTCGGTCAGACGCCGAAGGGGGAGGCGGGGCATTCCAAAATTCACAACCCTTGAAGGTTGCGTCAAAGACTTACAGTCTTTTGCATCAAGTTAGGTCTTGATCACGAGATGTGCGACGGTACTCTGGTGACTTGCACTGTTAAGGTGGAAGAAGAGAATGCATTTGCAGCATCGCGACATCTACCGGCGGGCCACGTCACTTTGAGGTCTCGGCTGACGACTTATGACCTTTGCGACCTCTGACGACTGCGCGTCAAGCACCGCGCAACGAGCCACATGGATTGACTATGGATTCGCGATCGCCGCGGTTGCGATCGCGAATCTTGTGCGCCTGTTCATGGACCCGGCTCTTGGTAACGACTACCCCTTCATCACCTTTTTCGGCGCTGTGGCCACTGTCGCCTGGTGCGGAAAAACTCGCCCCGCGGTGCTGTCGATATTCGGCAGCGCCATCGCTGCATCTTATTTTTTCATACCGCCGAGGTATTCACTGCTGACGTCGGACATCGGCACGATTGTTGGGCTGACTCTGTTCTGCCTCATCGGTGCAGTGATGGTGGCAATGGGACATGCGCTCCGTCTTGAACGGAGTCGAACCGCCAAGCTGATTGACGAGGCGCGGATTCAGGCGAACGAATTCCGCCGGACCGCGCTGCTGGAAGCGGAACAGCGGGAACGGTTGGGGACGACGCTCAACAGTATCGGAGATGCCGTCATCATCACCGACAAGTTGGGGCACGTGATCAGCCTGAACCCCGTTGCCGAATCATTGACGGGGTGGAAGAGCAGTGAGGCAACGGGGTTGCCACTGACAGATGTCTTCCGTGTTGTCCACCAGCGAAGCCGCCAGCCGATCGAAAACCCCGCATTGAAGGCGATCAACGAAGATATCGTCATCGGGTTGACTGATGACATTGTTCTCATCAGTCGAGATGGGGCAGAACGACCAATTGATGACAGTGCGGCACCGATCCGGCACGGGGATAAAGAGATCGTCGGTTGTATCCTTGTTTTCCGCGACATCAGTGATCAGAAAGCCCAACAGCAGGCGGTCGCCGCCAGTGAGGCACGACTTCGAAGGGTTTTCGAGTCGAACGTGGTCGGTATGATCCGCTGGGATCTTGACCGCAGTCTGATCCTGGACGCGAATGACACGTTCCTCCACATGACCGGTTATACCCGCGACGACATTTCCGCAGGGCGTCTGAACTTCCGCGATATGACTCCGAGCGAATGGCGTTCTCGCAATGAGGAAGGCATCCGCACCATCCGAACGGAAGGTCATGCCATGCCCTACGAGAAGGAGTACTTCCGCAAAGATGGTTCTCGCGTGCCCCTGATTATTGCCGGAACGCGATTTGATGACTCGCCGTCCGAAGGGATGTCGCTCATCATCGATATTTCCGACCGGATTCGCGCAGAGCAGGAAATTGCTCGCATGGCTGCGGAATCGGATCGTCAACGGCGACTCTATGACACCGTCTTGTCGAACACGCCTGACTTCGTCTATGTCTTCAGTCTGGATCACAGGGTTCTCTACGCCAATGACTCTCTCATCAAAATGTGGGGACGAGGCCGGGACGGGGCGATCGGCAAAACATTTCTTGAGATCGGTTATGAGCCGTGGCATGCCGAGATGCATGAACAGGAAATTGATCGAGTCAGGGCCACGAAACAGGCGATCCGGGGTGAGGTCCCCTTCACCGGAACGAATGGACGACGACTTTATGAATACATCTTTGTGCCGGTCTTCGGGGCCGACGGCGAAGTGGAAGCTGTTGCAGGAACGACCCGTGACGTGACTGAGCGGCGGGAAGCGGAAAAGGCAATTCGATCCACAGAAGAGCGATTGAGAACCGCCTTGACTGCGGCCCGAATGGTCGCCTGGGAGTGGACCCCCGGTAACGGAAAACTTCGAGTATCTGCGAATGCGGCGGACGTCTTCGGCCTGCCAGAAGGGGAAAGCTTAAGGGGCATTGACCAGGGGCTGGCATTGCTGCATCCCGACGACGTCGGACAGTATCAGGCCACCTTCCAGCAGGCGATTGAAACCCGAGCCGGTTACTTGACCTGCTATCGCTTAATCCGCCCCGACGACGGTCGGACGATCTGGATTGAGGAACGCGGACACACCGTCTTCGACCAGCCCGACGGCGGTGTGAGGTTGTTCGGTGTCGCGATGGATGTGACCGAGCGGAAACGCGCGGAAGAGCAGCAGGCGTTTCTAGTTCGTCTGGCGGATACGTTGCGACCTCTGTCAGATCCGGTGGAAGTCCAGTTGAAGGCCAGCAGACTACTGGGTGAATACCTGAAGGCGAACCGAGTCGTTTACTTTGAGATT
>NZ_DASWWZ010000634.1:0-12413 GCF_036405755.1 Schlesneria sp. | reverse complement strand
GGCCGCAGGTGGCTCAGTTCAATCACAGTGTGACGCGTTATCGAATCACGCTGATCTGCTTCGTAGCGAACCGGATCGACGGGCGACTGAAGAAGGACGAAGAATGGCAGTGGATCACAGCAGAAGAGCTCGAAAAATTTCCACTGTCCGTCACTGCTCGCCAGTTCGCACAATGTCTGCACCCGTCAGGGCGAGCGATCGTTGAAGGTCAATTCCTGCTGGATGGAACCTTGTGATCCCCAACCGAGCCGTTAGCGAAGTCGCGAACAACACAAAAAGCAGGTACGGACGATGCTTGCTTACGAAAGTGCGGGGCAATGCCCACGCCCAGGCCGTCAAAATCAGCTCAATGCCTAATGAATTCTGGCACGCTGCGGCGGGGATGAAGCGCCAAGAGCGACGGCACAAACCGCAAGAAGTGTTCTCGCAAGCAAGAATACTTGGCGGGGGGTAACATCAATTCTCAGACAGGGACAGACGCATTTTTACCGAAGCGATCTGCTGCACGACCAAGTCCTGAACAAATGACGGACATCGTCGACCGTGAAAATGCGTCTGTCTCTGCGGGATGTTCCGTGCGGAACATCCATCCCCGACTCAGTCCGCTGATGGAAACGACAACTGCAGTCGGGAATCGACACGTGACGCCGGTCAGACTGTCCGCTCGGACTGTTGCAATGCGAGGTACGCGGCCACTGCTGCCCGGACACGCTGTCGCGTCCGATACTGAAACCGCTTCCAAATTACTCCCAAGCCAAGGCCGGTCATCCCTACCATCACCCCCAAAGGAATGAACTGCTGATCCTGTAACAACTTGAGTAACATCAAAACACCTTTTCTCACCTTAAGACGTTGCTGGCCATCCTGCAGACGGCTCACGTGTGGAACTGATTCGGCCAATCCTAGGGAAAGAAGCTGAAATCAAAATGAGAGAGATCGACCCTCATCTGCAATTCAGGAAACCTGCATTCCTGTGCACATCTGCCACAGAAGACACCGGCCTGAACACGCGGGTTCGGAACACAAAGCGACGTTTTCACTCATCCCCTTGCATCGTCATGAAACAGGCTGCTCCCCAGCTTTTTTCGTCATCTTTTTCGTGAAAATTGCTTTTCCGTTAAAGAATACGTTTCTGGGAGCCGCGCGGATTATTCAGGCGCAAAATTTTCCCGTATTTTCAGTTCCCCTCCGTCAGTCCCAGCCCTAACGCGTCAAATGTGGTCGGCGGATCAATTAAAGGAGCTTCAATTCCAGAATCGAGAAATCGTCCAGGAAGGGGTGACCACTCTGGACGCGTTGTCCGATGGAATGGATTCGCGTCAACGCCGACTCGCCCAGCGCCAGCGGGGCGGACATGGCGGTAATAAACTCAGAGAATGGCCACATCGTCCCGTCTGGAAGATGGAGTTCGCAAATTCCGTCACTGTACAGGTAAAGCCGCGACCCGGGCTCAACAGGGACCGTGACACCGTCATACGGCAGATCCTCGACGACGCCGTTCATCGGTCCCTGACTCTCCAGCTGTTGACACGCAGCGGGGGATTCCGGAGGACCGGAAATCAGCAGCGCAGGGGGATGGCCGGCACCTGAATAATTTAACTCGTGCTTGACCCGGTTGTAGACTCCATACCAGATGGTGAAGTACATCTGGTTGTGGTTGTCCATCAGAAACGCGTTGTTCAGCGCAGACAGAACCTGGCTGGCATCTCGGAAATCACAACCGGGCAGACTTTGGGCCCGCAAAACGTTCATCGCTGAGACCGACATCAACGCCGACTTCACCCCGTGGCCGCAGACATCGAGCAGATAGCAAGCGAGGTTGTCTTCATCGATCCAGTGATATCCGAACGAGTCGCCCCCGAGTTTCGACGAAGGGATGAACAGCCAGTCGGTCTCGACGCTGTCGGTTTTGATCTTTGCGGGAAGAAGCGAAGTGACATAGCGTTCCGCTTCGGCCACGTCTTCCGCGAGTGCCTGCTGACTTTCCCGCAGCGCCTGAAAAGCTTCGTTTCTTTCGAGCAGGTGAATATAGCCTTGGGAATGGTGGCGGACTCGCGCAATCAGTTCCACGCGGTTGGGCAATTTCACAAGGTAGTCACTAGCCCCCAGTTCGAACGCTTTGGCCTTGGTAACCGCTTCTTCCTGAGAAGAGAGGACAATGACGGGGATGTCGCGCGTGGCGGCATTGGCCCGGTAAAAACGCAGCAGAAGCAATCCATCAATCTCCGGCATCACCAGATCCTGGAGAATGATGGTCGGCGATAGATCCTTCGCGACGGCCAATGCCGTCGAAGGATCGGCGCAATAGTGGAATTCGATATCCGTTTCGGATTCCAGCATGCGGCGAATCGCTTCAGCGACGATCTGCTGGTCATCAACCAGCAGGACCCGGATCCGATGATCGGTGTGCTTTCGGTCCAATGGCTTGGCTTCTGCTGTTGCCGCTCGCTCGACTGACGCTGATTCCGACATGCTCGATTCCTCTGACTGTAGCTCGTCCGCTCGTTACGACACGTCTGTATGCGGCCCTCGCCGCCGACAGGGAAGCGCAGTCGGCTCTCGATTGAAGAACCAGCTCCTGCCGCGTAGTAATCGTTACACTTGTCGGGACATTGTGTTTCGTGATGATTCTACCGAATGAGCGGACTGTAGCGACTTGGTGATTTAGCGAAAGTCAACGGATTGAAAACGACTTTTCAACAGCGTGAATACCCGACCGCAATCCAGGATCTGAAGTAGAACACATGTGGATTTTCAGAAATCAAACGGATCTTGACCGGGGCACGTCATGAGTGGCGAGATTTTCACAGACTCATCGATGCTGGAAATTTTTCGTGCGGAAGTAGAAACGCACGTTGAATCTCTGACATCGGGAATCCTGGCACTTGAACGAGACCCGGGGGACACCAGTCATATCGACGAAATGATGCGAGGTGCCCACTCCATTAAAGGGGCCGCGCGGATTGTCGGAATCGACCCCGCAGTGCGGGTCGCACATGTGATGGAGGACAGTTTCGTCGCCGCGCAGAATGGCAAACTGACGCTCCGTCCCGAGCATGTCGACGTTCTTCTGCGCGGTGTCGATATGCTGAACCGGATCGCAAATGCCTCGCAGACACCCGGAATCGACTGGCAAAAGTTCGACAGCGAAGCAACGCCTCTGGTGGCGGAAATCAAATCGGTTCTGGCGGGCACACCCGCTTCATCCCCTCCTCCAGCTCCTGCTCTGTCCGCTTCGGCCCCCGTTTCAGTACCGACCCCGGGAGTCCCGGCCCCTGCAGCACCCAGGCGACCATCTGCGGATGTCGCACAGCCCGCCGGTCCCGCTGCATCCTCCATCTCTGATGTGGTGGCCGCAGCACTCTCACAACCCCGTGCCAAAGGAGCCCCCGCTGCACCGCTCAAACCGGTCGCTGGTTCCAGTCAATTCGATGAGATCACCATTACGCTCCCCCCTTTATTCGACACCGCCGCTGCAGAATTGGCGCGACGGTCGTTCGTTGCCGCACTGAACGCGAACTTGCGTCGTATTCGCTTCGACCTCACCCAAACGACAGATATCGACGCCACCGGGATCGCGTTTCTGGCAGCCGTTCCCTCACATGCAAAAGAGGGAATCCCTCAATTCGTTATGTCCGGAGCGGTCGCCGATCTGCAGCAAGTCCTCGACGCAACTGGCATCGCCCGCCTCTATCCATCGGAGGGGCGTTAAGCCATCATGACTGATCGAATCGAGGAATTCATCATCGAAGCACGGGAGCATCTGAGTCTTGTGGAAGACTCCTTGCTCACGCTGGAAAAGCATCCGACCGCGACCGAGCGAATCGATCGTTGTTTCCGATCCATCCATTCCATTAAGGGCGATGCTGGATTCCTCGGCCTGCTGCCGATTCACGACCTGGCTCATGCGATGGAGTCACTGCTGGTCCGAATGCGACTTCCTGTCGCGCCATCGGCGATCGAAACCCTGCTTGCAGCCCGGGACCGCCTGGCCACTCTCGTAGACAACGCCAACCAGAACACCGTGATCGACTTCAGCGATATCCTTCAGCGTCTCTCGACGGAAGGAATCGACCGGGAGACCATCCCGCTGGAAATCGATCTGACCGCCCGCAGCCAGGCGCATCCTGGAGGGCTGATGTCGTTCTTCCGGCAGTTGATCTCCCAGGGCCGGATTCATGACGGACGCATTACGATCAACCCGTGCAACCTGCGTGACAGCCTGCCCGATGGCCCCGTGACCTGGTCTGCCGTCATCGAAGCCCCCGCCGTCATGGATTCAGCTCAGTCACAGGACGAGGCTTCTGACACTTCTTCGACGGAAGAGACGACGGGTGAGCGATTGAGCGTCGATCTCTCCGCCTGGTCGGCAACGAACGGCGGACTGGTCCGCTTTTTCCGTGATCTGGCCAGTTTCGGGCCTATCACAGAGGGAGAATTGCAGTTTGCGCCGGTTGATCTGCGAAATGGTTTGCCATCCGCACCGATTGTCTGGACGGGCTCCTGCCGCGGCCTCCACCCCCACCCTGCACCTCTGCAGGTAGAGGACACGGCCGAGCAAACTCATCTCGATGCACCTCAGGCAATTGGTCCAGCAGAAGAGCGACAGCTTGATCCAGTCAATGCAGAGCCCCCTTCCCCGCCGAATTCGCCATCGCAGCAAGTCACGCGACGTCCGCCGTCGATGGAAGGGGAAAAATCGACCACTCTGCGGATCCAGGTCGAATTGCTCGATCGAATGATGACGCTGGTCGGAGAGTTAACCCTCGTCAGAAATCAGGCGTTACTCGCCTTCGCAGACGAAGACGGATCCCGTCGCGCCATCATTCAGCGTCTCAGTTCCGTCACGTCGGAACTGCAGGACGTCACGCTGCGCGCACGGATGCAACCGGTGGGAAATCTGTTCAATAAATATCCGCGAATGGTCAGGGACCTCGCACGTCAACTCGGCAAGCAGGTTGAACTCGACCTGCAGGGACGTGATGTCGAACTCGACAAATCGATTCTGGAACAGCTCAGTGATCCACTGATGCACCTGATCCGCAACAGTGTCGATCACGGAATTGAATTGCCCGAAGAGCGAATTGCGCAAGGAAAGTCTCCCATCGGACGAATCGTCCTTTCCGCTTCTCACGAAGATGGTCAGGTGCATATTCAGATTCAGGACGATGGCAAGGGGATTGACCCTGAAGCGGTGAAGATCAAAGCACTCTCGCTGGGGTTGAAGACCGAGTCCGAGCTAACCCGGATGACACCGCGCGAAATCTACGCTCTGGTGCTGATGCCCGGTTTCTCGACCGCCGCACATGTGACCGAAGTGTCTGGTCGCGGCGTCGGGATGGACGTCGTCAAAACAAACATCGAATTGCTGGAAGGAACACTCAGCATCGATTCGGTCGTAGGACACGGCTGTTCCACGGCGCTGCGACTCCCCCTGACGCTGGCGATCATTCCCTGCTTGATCGTGACCGTCGGCGGCGAGAGCTTTGCGGTTCCTCAGCGGGACCTTGAGGAAGTCGTGTGCCTGCACCCACGTTCGAGCGAACGAATCGAACAGGCATTCAACACCGAAGTCTACCGACTCCGTGACAAGCTGCTACCGGTCGTGCGCTTCGCGGAAGTGCTGACTCGGAAGGAACCTTTCTCGGTCACTGCGAAGGCGGAAATTCTGACGAAATATGCCGCTAAGCAGTCCCCTGATCGCATCGAGTACATTCTGGTCCTCAAACTGGGAGGGCGACGGTTTGGTCTGGTGGTCGATGACGTGAAGGGGACGCAGGAAATCGTCGTCAAGCCGATGCACCCGTCCATGAAGCGGGTCGGCATCTTCACCGGGGCAACCATCATGGGGGACGGCCGCGTAGCGCTGATCGCTGACGTGGAAGGAATCATTGAACATGCTCAATTGAGCTTCGAGCCACCGCCGGCCCAACCCGAAAAGGCCTCTTCGGTTCGAGAAGCAGCACAGGCGCATCGGGTCCTCATCTTCGAATACGGACCGCAGGAACGATTCGCGTTGCCACTCATCCAGATTCGTCGGATCGAGATGGTCTCGCAGCATCAGTTTGAACGAGTGGGCAATTTCGAATACGTGACCGTCGACGGCGTTTCGACTCGGATTCTGCGTCTCAACCACGTCATCAATGTTTCCGCGCCTGACGGTGACGCACCGGTGATGTCATTGATCCTGCCCAAGTTTGTGGCACAGCCGATGGGGATTCTGGTCTCGCGCATTGTCGACACCGAATCACTGGCACTCGACCTGCAACAGTTCACCGACGACGAACCGGGCATTCTCGGGTCGGCAATCGTGCGGGATCGGCTGACCCTGTTTCTGGATATGCACCATATCGCTGAAAAACTGTTCGGCATCGCCCCTGCAGAGAAACAGAGATCCCGGAAAGAGACAAAATGCGAAAAGCGATTGCTGCTGATCGACGATACCGCGTTCTTCCGGGAAGTCGTCAAGCGGTATCTCACCGCCGAGGGATATGAGGTCGTGACGGCCATCAATGGGGAAGACGGCCTCGATCGACTCAATTCCGAAGATGACTTCGATCTCATCGTTTCGGATATCGAGATGCCGGTGATGGACGGATGGGATTTTGCCCGCGAAGTCCGTCGACGTGGCGTCGATACACCGCTTCTGGCACTGACCTCGTTGAGTGGGGCCGAGTACGAAGCCAAGGCGAAAGACTGCGGGTATAGCAGTTACGAGGTCAAACTGGATCACGACCGCCTGATCCGCAAGGTGAGCCAGATGGTCGATGCGCGGGAGGCGGTTCGATGAAACCAACCACTTTGGAGTCCAGGCAGTTGTTCTGTACCTTCCGACTGGATGGGCAACTGTTCGGCGTTGATATTCTCGACGTCAAGGAAGTCACCACCGAGATCACCTGCACGCAGATTGCTCACTCACCGGATGAAGTTCGGGGACTGGTCAACATCCGCGGACACATTCATCTGGCACTCGACATGCGCGGACTGCTGGGGCTGCCCGCTGTCCCCCGGACCGACAGCAGTCGGCTGATTCTGTTCAAACCTGCAGTCGGAAGTGCGTTCGGAGTTATCGTCGATGAGATCGCCGAGATCCATGCCGTCACCCCCCATCAGATAGAACCGTTCACTGTCGAACAGTTCGACGCATTAACGTCGCAACTGCGGCGAATCGACCTGATTGACTCTGTCGCTAAATTGGCCAGAGAGCTTCTGGTGATCCTCAATCCCCGTCGGTTTCTGAGGATCGTCGAAACGAATTTTGCGGGTCCCGCCTAAACCAGACTTTAATCACATTGCATTCAACTTGATCTACTTGTTGCAGGTATCACCGTGAAGAACTTCAAACTCGCCAGCAAAATGATGATTCTGACTTCGATCTTGATCTCGACGATCATCGTGGTCGCATGGGTCGCTGCAGACCGTCTGGCAGCGGTCAATGTCCAGGTCCGGCAGTTGGTGGATTCCACGTTCTATAAGTTGAATCTCACCTCTGATATCCACGTGAAGGTTCTGGCCAGCATCCGTGCTCAGAAGAACGCGGTCCTTTCTCCCGATGACGACGTCAGCAGGAGTTTCGCCACCTTTTCACGCAGCAGCCTGGTGGAAGCACGCGAAACGCTGGGTCGATTGAAGGAAGTCGTCATCAAAGAGGGTATCGAAGGCCAGACTACCAGCGTGGACGAATGCATCAAGTCGCTCGATAAAGCCGAGGAAATCAACAACAAGGTCCTGGACCTTGCGGTTCAGAACTCGAATGTCAAAGCGAGAAAACTGTTGGGATCCGAGATCCAGCGACAGGTTGAAATTCTGGAAACACGCCTTCAATCCTGGGTCGATGATGCCAGTTCGAAAACAGAGATGGATGCCTCTGTCATGGAGCGGATGAAGACCCTGTACGAGTTGCAGGATCAATTGATGGGGATCCTGCCCAACGCAATGCGCCATATTAACGCCTCGGCCGAAGAGGACATGCTCGCGTTTGAGAAAAAGCTGGATGAATTGCAGGAACGGATTCAGCATGGTCTGCCCGTCGCTTCCGCGGGGGATGGCCCCAGTCAGGTCGATGCCCGTAATCGCCTGAACGACATCAAGACGTCACTTGCCTCCCTGATCGTTTTGTCACGACTCGATTCAAACAATCAATCGGTCGTTTTGTCGCTCAATGCTTCACGCGTGGCGAGTGAAGACTGCGTCCAGCGGATCGTGAAGCTGGACGAATTGTTCTCAATCGAGGCCAAATCCGGGCGAGACATGAGCAACGTTGCCTACCTGAACGCCTTCAGATCGATTATTGGAATGACCTTGGTCGGCGTCATTCTGGGATCGATTCTGGCCTATCTCGTCAAAGAATCGGTGACTCGCCCCGTCTTCGAGGTTCGCAATCTGGCCCAGGCAATGGCCGACGGTGACCTGCGTCAGCGAATCCACCTGAAACAGAAAGATGAAGTCGGCGAATTGTCCGATGCCACCAATTCTCTTGCCGATTCGCTCACCAATATCGTTGCTCAAATCCAGAAGGTCTCGGAAGCCCTTGCCGGGTCTGCAGATGAACTGAGCGGTGTCTCTAACCAACTGCTGTCACAAAGCGAAACAACTTCGCTGAATGCGGCGAGTGTTGCCAGTTCCTCGGAAGAACTTTCCTCCAACATCAGTACCATGGCCGCCGCCGCAGAACAGATGAGCGTCAACGTCGCCTCGATCAGTTCTGCCAGTGAAGAAATGAGTGTCAACGTCGGCACGATTTCTTCGGCGGCTGAACAGACTTCGCACAACGTCGGGGCTGTTTCGAGTGCCGTGGTCGAAATCTCCAGTTCGTTCACCGATGTCCTGAATGATGTCCGAGAAGGCTCACTGGTCGCCGGAGAGGCAAGCCGTATGGCGGATTCGGCCACGGCCACGATTCAGACACTCAGTCAATCCGGAACCGAAATCAGTAAGGTCACGGAAACGATCAAGATGATCGCACTACAGACCAACCTGCTCGCGTTAAATGCGACGATCGAAGCGACCTCTGCCGGGGAAGCAGGCAAAGGCTTTGCCGTCGTCGCGCACGAAATCAAGGAACTGGCAAACCAGAGCGCCAAGGCGGCGGAAGACATCGCGCGCAAAATCGAAGGAGTGCAGAATGACACCCGGCAGGCCGTCCAGGTGATTCAGAATGTCTCACAGATTATTAAGGACATCAATTCGTCTGCCGGACGAATTTCTCAGTCAGTAGAGAAACAAACTCAGGCAGCGACTATGATTTCGCAGAATGTGAGTGAGGCGAATAAGGGAGTGGGAGACATCGCTCGATCCATTTCTGAAGTCGCCAAAGCGGCTGGTGATATGTCCCGAAACGTGGCGGAAGCCGCGCGAGGCGCCACCGATGTCTCAAGAAATGTCGGCGAAGCAGCAAAGGCAGCAAGTGGAATTTCCTCCGACATTCATGGCGTCAGCGTGGCATCGCGATCGACGAATCTTTCGGCCTCAAAGGTTCACCAGTCTGCAGAGCATCTCGATAAGATTGGTAAAGAGCTACGCAAACTTGTCGGACGATTCAAAATCAACAAAGAAGACACCGTGGTCGAATGACTGATGAACCGCTGAAAATTCTGATTGTCGACGACTCGCGGATCTTTCGGAGCGTGATCGAAGAGGCACTCTCTGGTCGGGATGACGTGCGGGTTGTCGGATCAGTCTGGAATGGCGAGAAGGCGGTCGAGTTCGCCCGCGCCTCGCTGCCCGATTTCGTGACGCTCGACATTGAAATGCCGGGAATGGGGGGAATCGCAACCCTGAGGGCGCTGCGGGAACTCGCACAGAACCGCGAACGGACGATCGGTATTCTGCTGGTCAGTCTGCACACCAAACGAGATGCCGCGATCACCGTCGAAGGACTGGAAGAAGGAGCATTCGACTTCATCTCCAAGCCGACGGGGCCTGATACCCTCGCGAACGCGGCTTCGCTCAAGGAGCAACTTCTCGAGAAGATCAAGGCGTTCCGCTCGCGCCGCAAAGTCAGCCCTGCCTTAAAAGCCCTTCGAGATAAGAAGCCCGCAACGCAGAAAAACGAATCCCGATTTCGCGCGATCGTGATCGGTTCATCAACCGGAGGACCTGAAGCGATCGCCCGGCTGTTGCCTGTACTCACCCCCGGATGCCGGGTCCCCATTTTCCTCGTTCAGCATTTGCCGGAAAACTTCACCCATTACTTCGCGACCAGCCTCGCCCGGCGTTGCGGCACAGAAATTGTCGAGGCGACAGAAGGAACCATCCCACGCCCAGGTGTGGTCTATGTTGCCCAGGGGGGGAAACATTTGATCCTGACCCGGCAAGACCAGCGAGTGGTGATGAGCTTCTGTGATTCCCCTCCGGAAAATGGCTGTCGTCCATCGGTTGATGTTCTTTTCCGTTCGGCAGCGGCTGTCTACGGCGGAAGCGTGCTGGCCGTGATTCTGACCGGAATGGGGACCGACGGGGCTCTCGGAGCAATCACCCTGAAACGAATGGGGGCACACGTCATCGTACAAGATGAAGAATCGAGCATCGTCTGGGGAATGCCGGGAAGCGTCGTTGCTGCGAATGCGGCAGACGAGGTTCTGCCGATTGAGGATATCGGGCCGGCATTACGCGCACACCTGGGAATCGAGGGCTGACACAATGGAAGTCTCGACTCAGGAGTTTCGCGACGTTCAGACGCTGGTCCGGTCATTGTGTGGTCTGGTTCTGACGGACGATAAGACGTATCTCGTGAAAACGCGGCTCGAACCCGTCGTGACGGCGCACGGCTGCACATCCTTCGGTGACTACCTGGGACGACTGCAGCAGCTCGGTGCCGGCGCGATGCGTGATGAACTGGTAGAGGCACTCACCACCGGAGAAACTTCGTTCAATCGTGACGCTCACGTCTTTGACGAGTTCCGGCGACGAATCCTTCCCCGCGTGGCGGAATCACTGCGGCGACGCCGCGAGCAAGGAACACGGGTTCCCATTGCCCGAATCTGGTCCGCAGGCTGCTCGACCGGGCAAGAGCCTTACAGTCTGGCGATGATCATCCACGAATACCTGTCCGCGAACGTGGCGCTCGGATTGAAGGTCGAACAGCTTCCGATTCTGGCCACGGATGTTTCGGCGAAGTCACTTACCACGGCGAAAGAGGGACGCTACCTCGAGCGAGACCTCGATCGAGGAGTCACACCAGAGCAGCGCAGGCGTTACTTCCAGCAGCAGGGAGCCCACTGGACGATCAATCCTCAACTGAAAAAGATGATCGAGTTTCGTCAGATGAACTTTCTGAATCCCATGCCGGATATTGGCCCTTTTGAATTGATTTTCTGTCGCAATGTCATGATCTACTTCGATACTCCGACGCGCCAGAAGCTTTGCGAACAATTTCACAAGCTCCTGGTTCCGGGAGGTCTGCTCATTCTGGGAGCAGCGGAAAGCCTGTATGGGCTGACGACGTCGCTGGTGTCAGAATCGTTCGGCAGCACGACGGTTTATCGAAAACCCGATCGCCACGCCTGATCAGTGAGTGCGAGGTTTTCAGCGATTCGAAGGAGGTCTGGATGATTTCTCGGCGGGCGATTCTCTTCGCTCTTGTGACGTTTCTCTGTGCGGCACCGATCACCGGACACGCCACCGACGACAAGGCCCAGTCGATCGAGAAAATTCAAATCCTGGGAGGGATCGTCAGGCGGGATCCCGGGTTACCGGGTGGTCCCGTTGTGGCAATTCAGTTTCAGGACAACTGCCGGTTCAACGATAAGTACTTTCACCTGCTGAAAGACTTCCCTCAGCTTCAAAGGCTTGCTTTCCAATTCAGGGACGCTGACGGGGAACGGAAAGTGACCGATCGTTGCCTTCCTCAACTGAAACAACTGAAAAGCCTGACGACACTCAACCTGAGGAGGACCCGGATTACGGACGCGGGACTGCGAGACTTGTCGGAGCTGACGGAGCTGCGAAGTCTCGACCTGAGTATGACTCCTTGCACTGACGCCGGGCTGGCGGAACTCAGCCCTCTGAAGCAACTCACGCATCTGCAGCTGCAGAACTTGAAAATCAGCGGCACGGGGCTAAAAAAGCTGCAAAATCATGGAGTCCTGGTTTCTCTGGACATTTCCCGAACCGATTCATCCGAAGCGGGGCTGGAAGGAATAGGCCACCTGAAACAGCTTCGGCATCTGACAGCCAACAGGCTGCCACTGACTGATGCCGATCTCCGGGAAATCGGACAGCTCCATCAACTCGAGAGCCTTCAGTTGCAGTATTCACAACTGACCGACGCCTCGATGATCCATCTCAAGAATCTCCACGATTTAAAGGTACTGGACCTGATTGGGAACAACCTGACCGACATGGCGTTGATCAACCTGTCAGCACTTCCGAATCTGACCTCCCTCAGTTTGGGCGATTGTCAAATCACGGAT
>NZ_DASWWZ010000633.1:0-4725 GCF_036405755.1 Schlesneria sp. | reverse complement strand
CCGGACGGAAGTCTTCGCCAAAGCATTCCCCGATCGAGCTTTCAATGTGGGGATTGCGGAATCCAACATGGTCGGGGTTGCGAGCGGGTTGGCGTCTGCCGGCAAGATCCCGGTCGTCAGCAGCTTTGCGGTGTTTCTGCTGGCCAATGCGTTTGACCAGATTCGGATGTGCGTCGCGTATCCGGAAGCGAATGTCAAACTGGTGGGGTCGCACGCAGGAATTTCCATCGGCGAAGATGGGGCTTCGCAGATGGGGATCGAGGATGTAAGTCTGGCCTGTTCGCTTCCCGGCATGACCGTCATCGTCCCCGCCGATGCGATTTCAACCCGGAAGGCGACTCGGGCGATGCTTGAGCATGTCGGGCCGGTTTACCTGCGTTGCGGGCGGATCGAACTTCCCGAGATCTATCAGGCTGATTCCCCGTTCGTGATCGGGAAGGCCAACACAGTGAAAGATGGGAACGACGTTACCATCATCGCCAATGGACTCATGGTGGGTGTTGCTCTTGATGCGGCGGCGGAGCTTGCACACGCGGGGACCAACGCACGAGTCGTCGACATGCATACAGTCAAACCGCTGGACGAAGCGACGATCTTGCGAGCGGCTGAAGAAACGGGTCGAATTGTTGTCGCGGAAGAACACTTGATGACGGGAGGATTGGGGGCCGCTGTTGCAGCGACGGTCGCACGAACTCGTCCCGTTCCCATAGAATTTGTCAATCTGGGGGATCGCTATGCCGAGAGTGGCGACCCGCAGGGACTTTTGCAAAAGTACGGATTAACTGCGGAAGCGATTGTCGCGGCCGTGGAAAAAGTTAAACGTCGCTGACGGCAGTGGCGTGTCACATTGCAGAGACCCGGTGTCGATCGACACCGGGTTTCTTTTGCAAAAAAGGTAACATGGTCGTGGTGGCTTACCGCCAGTTTCGAAACTTTGATCCTCCGCAGATTTTGCGGTTGTGGAACGAGTCTGGATTGGGACGTGGCGCGGCAACGGGGATCAGTTGTGATGAGTTCGACGGCCTCGTCATTGCTCAGACCTACTTCGACCCTGCAGGCCTGATCGTGGCCACAACAGACAACAGACATCTTGTCGGCTTCGTCCATGTGGGCTTCGGGGCAGACGAAACCAAGTCGCGATTGTGCAGAAAGACAGGAGTCATCTGCGCCGTGATCGTCGATCCGCAATATCGGCGACAAGGGATCGGCAGGGAACTGATCCGACGGGCCGAAGAGTTCCTGCGGCAAGCTGGAGCGGAAACGATCTACGGAGGGGGTGCCGACCCAAACGATCCTTTCTACGCAGGCCTGTACGGCGGAAGTCAACCAGCTGGATTTCTGGAATCGGATCCTGCCGCGGCACCGTTCTTTCAAGCGATGGGATACGTCCCCTTTGAACGGCACCTGGTCTTTCAGCGTAAGTTGGGCCCGGGGGGGCCCGAAATCATGTGCGTTCGCATGTTGAATGCGAAGCGACAGTCGAAGCTCGCCGCGGCAACGGCCTACGAACCGAAAGACTGGTGGTGGTCGACACGCCAGGGGCGACTCGACTCGATGCAACTGGGATTGATGCCCAAGGCGGGAGGATCGCTGCTCGCCCGAGTTTGTGTCGTCGGCCTGGATATGTACACAACCAGTTGGAAGATGCGGGCTATTGGGATCACGGGACTGCACGTCTCAGAGCATCAGCGACGCAAAGGGTACGGCCAGCTTCTGCTCGATGAAGTCTGTCGCAGAGTCCGTGATGAAATGATTCAACTTGCCGAGGCTCACGCGAAAGAAACGGATGCTGCGGCGATCGCCGTAATCAAGTCCGCGGGCTTTCAACTCGTCGACGCGGGGGTGGTCTACAAAAAGGCTGGTGGTGCTGAACCGTCGACCGAATGACGCCCCTCGGAAGTCCGTTCGAAAATCTCGCGGGTCAGGCGACGTGAACCAGTTCGTATGTCACGCTCTCTTTCGGGGCAACGATGGAACACAGTGATATCCAACTGGTACGAAGGAAGGTCGAAGAAATCTACCGGATCGAGTCGCGTCGTGTTCTGGCGACGCTGATCCGGCTGGTGGGCGAATTTGACCTCGCAGAAGAAGCCATGCACGATGCATTCGCATCAGCTGTCGAGCAGTGGGGACGTGACGGTATCCCCAATAATCCCCGTGCCTGGCTGGTATCTGCGGGACGATTCAAGGCGATTGACGTCATTCGACGTCGCTCGCGGTTTGACGCGTCACTCCCCAAGCTGGCTGTCAAACCGGAAGCCGCTGCGGAGATAGAAGAGGATGTCGACGGCGGAGGTGTGGAAGATGACCGATTACGGCTGATCTTTACCTGCTGCCACCCGGCCCTCTCGTCGAGTACTCAAATTGCGCTGACCCTGCGCGAAGTCTGTGGTCTGACCACAGAAGCCATTGCCACCGCGTTTCTGACGACTCCATCCACCATCGCACAGCGAATTGTGCGTGGCAAAGCGAAGATTCGCGATGCCAGGATTCCCTATCAAGTCCCTTCGATGGAGGACCTGCCGGCTCGTTTGGACTCGGTTCTGGCCGTGATCTATCTCGTCTTCAATGAGGGGTATTCGGCTTCCTCGGGTGAATCGCTGACGCGAGCCGATCTCTCTGGAGAAGCCATTCGACTTGGTCGGTTGCTGATGCAGTTGTTGCCGGATCCCGAGGTGATTGGCCTCGTAGCACTGATGCTGCTTCATGACTCGCGGCGTAAGGCTCGTACGGCAGAAAATGGCGATCTGATCCTGCTCGAGGATCAGGATCGCAGTCTGTGGAACTGGTCACAGATTGAGGAAGGTCACCGGCTGGCCGGGGAGGCATTTGCTGCCCCGATGCTGGGCGTTCATGCCATTCAGGCCGCGATCGCGGCCGTTCACACGTCGGCTGCGGACACCACATCGACAGATTGGGCGAAGATCGTCGCGCTGTACGACTTACTCCTTCGGGCAGAGCCTTCGCCGATCGTCGAACTGAACCGAGCCGTTGCCGTCGCGATGCGAGACGGGCCGCAAGCAGGTATCGAACTTATCAACGTGATACTCGAACGCGGGCAACTCGCGAGGTACCACCTCTTACATGCGGCCCAAGCCGACCTCTATCGTCGGTTGGGGCAGAAGGTGCAGGCAAGAAGTTCCTATGAATCGGCTCTCAAGCTGGTCTCTCAGGAACCAGAGCGACGATTCATCGAAAAACGGCTTCGCGAACTCGATTCCTGAATTCAAGCGACAAACTGTCGATTGTTCAAATCATCAGTCGACTAATCTGCAGACAGAGACGTGATGATCGATTCACGCAAATTCGTTTCGTGATTTTCCCATTCCTCAATTGCGAAAGGCTGCCATCGTGCGATTCATGTTGTTGATTTACTCGGAAGAAGGCTGCTGGGCCGAGGATGAACGAGAGAAATGTTTTCAGGAATCGACCCAGATCGCCAATGCGCTCCACAAAGAGGGGAAGTTCCTGGCCGCGTCGCCACTTCTGCCAGTTTCCATGGCGACCAGTGTAAGAGTTCGCGATGGCAAACGATCGCTGACCGATGGGCCCTTCGCCGAAACTCGGGAACAACTGGGTGGTTTCTTCATGGTCGAAGCGAAAGACATCGACGAAGCGGTCGAAATTGCAGCTCGGTTACCTGCGGCGAGGAAAGGGACTGTCGAGGTACGGCCCGTCCATGAGCTGGAGGGACTTCCCGGTCGACAGGTGGGTAATTCGAAATAATTTTTTGTCGAAGCTGCCAGTCTTCGACGACTAAGTTCACGAGTGAGCAACCCACGTGCAGGAATTCCTTCGATGAAATACATGTTGCTGTGCTACGACGACGATGATCTTTGGAGGCAAAAAGGTGAGGACGCCTTAAAAGCCGCGATGAACGAGGCGGTTCAGCTGACACATAAACTGAACGATCGCGGTCAGTACATTGATGCTTCGCCACTCCAACCCGTGGCGACAGCGAAATGTGTACGGGTCCGCGATGGGGTCCGAACGGTGACAGACGGTCCGTTCGCTGAAACAAGTGAAGTCCTGGGTGGTTATTACCTGATCGAGGTTGAGAATCTGGATGAGGCGATTGTCGTGGCAGCCCAGCATCCGGGTGCCAGAATCGCGACGGTCGAAATTCGCCCGTTACGACAACTCGATGGTTTACCCGGCCCGGTCTGACCTCGGATATTGCTGAAAGCCTTTTGGACGTGGCTGAGGCACTTCGCTGTCATGGAAAGACCGATGAGCTGCGACTCCAACGCGTTGTTCCGGAGAGGGGGCTTGCTCAGTCCCTCGATTCCCACATTTCTTAAACCAACTCGTGGTGACTTGATCACGCGGAAGCCGAGAGAGGTCGGCTCTGTTGTCTTGTTGATGTTCTACTCTGAATCCGTGTGCCCTGCGAACTTGAATTGCCAAGGAGATTATCAATGAAGGTGATTGTGATGGTAAAAGCAACAAAGGACTCAGAGGCCGCCGTCATGCCCGACGAGAAACTTCTCGCAGACATGGGGCGATACAACGAAGAGCTGGTCAAAGCGGGAATCATGCTTTCAGGCGAGGGCCTCCACCCAAGTTCAAAGGGGGTCCGCGTTCGCTTTTCCGGCACCAAACGTTCTGTCATCGATGGTCCTTTTGCAGAGACGAATGAGTTAGTCGCCGGGTTCTGGATGTGGCGCGTGAAATCCATGGAAGAGGCGATCGAATGGGGGAAACGATGCCCCAACCCCATGCTCA
>NZ_DASWWZ010000632.1:0-1575 GCF_036405755.1 Schlesneria sp. | reverse complement strand
GTCGATTCTCCAGCTAAAGCACGCGAGGTTCGGCTGATCAGTCGAGTTGTAGCGGGATACTTCCGTTCGTGCCACTGTGCGAGCGAGAGGGTGTCTCTAAGAGGCCCTGACACAACCATGTTTTTATAAGATAGCGTCGTGCTTGGCGATTCGAAAACAGATGACGGCTGCGGCGAGCGTGTTCCAGGCCTCCTGGATGATCTTCAATCGATCGTAGCGAACTCTCATTCGTCGCAAGCCTTTCAACCAACTGATCGTTCTCTCGACAACCCAACGAACCTTTCCCAGTCCACTTCCGTGCGGGGTGTTGCGTTTGGCAATCCGGGGTGTGATTCCCAGCCAACTCAGCAGCAGCCGATTGTGCTGACTGTCATACCCTCGGTCTGCGTACACTTCATCGGGATGAGTTTTCGGCCGGCCCCGCTTGCCCTTGATTCGAGGAAAGTCCAACACGGTCGGTACCAATTGTTTCTGGTCGCTGTCATTGGCCTTCGCCAGATGGATTACCAGGGGAACGCCATTCCGATCAACCATGAGCGTCTGTTTCGAGCCTGGTTTCCTGCGGTCGACAGGATTCGGGCCGGTGCTCTCACCTCCACCGAAGGCACGCACAATGACGCTGTCAACGATCGCAATCTCTGCTTCAAGAGCATCTGCTTTCTTCAGCAGCTTGAGCATTTGGACGTGCAAATGATCCCAGACTCCGAGTTCTTCCCAAGCTTTCAAGCGACGGTGAGCCGTGCGACCGGAACATCCCATTTCCGGCGGCACGTCCTCCCATCGACACCCTGTCGTCAGCACAAACCAAATCACCCTCATCACAATGCCATGCGGAATAAAAGGACGACCGCCAAGCGGACCCATCTCGGGCTCGGGAGGCAATTGAGGTTCCAATTCCGCAAAGAATTCATCCGGCATCTGAGCGTTCGCCATGACTTACCCTCCGTGAGACTCACTTCACTGGAAGATCAGTGCTGGCGCAAAAGGCGTGCCAATTGAAGCTGGGGTTATGTCAGAGCTTCTAAGGACTCGACGCCCATCGCGCCCGTGAAATCGAACATCATGGGCTGCGATCAGTGCGAGCGGACAAGCTATTCAACGACGGTCGCAGCCCACGACTCGTACTCGCTCAGGCAATCTTCTGGACTAATGAACCTTTTCCAGACCAGACGTGCCTTGAAGCCGTATTCCCGATCCGACTGAATGTTGCGGATCACATACTGAAAATCCCACGCTGGTCGCGGAAACCGCGGGATTTTGAACTTGAACAGGCTGAATCGAATTTCATCGATATCGCTGTAGGACTTGTTGAACATCTGGATGAGCGTCATCCCGTGTGCAGCCCGCCCGTAGTAAAACGGACGGGTGAATCGTGGTTCGTCGTAGCTCCATGAATTCAATTTGAAATTGTGGCTGGCATCGTATTCCAGCGGGTGAGCATTCTGATTTCGGTACGTACCACCTTGATTCCAGTCACGATGTCCCGAGGGTGCGTCTGCCGCAATCCATGATTCTGGCTGTCCCTCCCGATCGATTCCTCGGAAATTGATCCCAACCGCATCCACATCGTTCATG
>NZ_DASWWZ010000631.1:0-4669 GCF_036405755.1 Schlesneria sp. | reverse complement strand
TTCGGTCTCGCGCGGGAAGGCGTTGCCACCCATCTGCTCGCGTACTGCAAGGTCAGAAATCACCGCGAACTGAGGCTTGAACTGGTGGCACTGCTGTGCCAGAGATTCCCAGCGAGCGTGCGCGGTCAAAGCCGCTACCTGCAGACGGGAACCGTGTGCGGCAATGACATCGAGACAACTGGTGCCAATCGAGCCGGTTGCGCCCAAGACGGCGATCCGGTTCATTTCGGGCAGTTCAAAGGGCACGCATCCCTCGCGGGGTCCTGGTGTTGAGGCACGCTTGCCATAACTCACGCCGTCACGGCTAATTGCGAATTTCCTCGAAGAACCCGCATTCTAGGTCCGGAATTCATTCCCAGCAATAGCGACGTGGGCAGATGCGTGTGGTCCCGCGTGACGTCAGATTCCGAAGTCACGATTGGAACTGAGCGGGCGCGGAGGCTCAAGTCCAGGGGCGTTAGAATGCCTTTGCCTGACAGCGTTGATAGAGGCCACAAGAATGTGGCCACATGGATGCGCCCCCCATGGATGCGCCCACAGTGGCGATGCCGCTGATTGCCGAGGCGCGCTGCGGTGCCTCCGCAAGTGGACGAACCTCTTTACTCAAGGAAGCGGTGGTTCGTCCAGATCAGGCGACGCGGCGAAGCGGTACCGTGGACTGCGGGTACGGTCCCGTCGGTCCCTGCGCGTGTCCATCCCACTGATGTTTAGCGACCTTGTCCAGAATACGGTCTGCGACAGACATTGCGTCGAGTGCCTGCAGGCCGTCGACCAGCGGTTTCTCGCCGGTCACTGCACAATGAACGAACTCACGCAGTTCCTGAGTCAGGGCGTCAGGGCCGCCCGCTTCGACCGGAGCTTCTTCGATTTTGATGAACTGGCCGAAGACGTCCTTCTTCAGTGCTTCCAGGTCGGCACCCGGCTGAGCCGCTCGTTGCAGCGGTGGCATTCCGTGAGTCAGGGCAAGTCCTGGTGCATAGCGTTTGACGTCCCGCTGATTCAGGTCGACAGTGACGCAACCGGACGCGGACCAGGCGGTCATTGACCGAGACACCGTCGGGCTGATCCGACTGGCTGTGAGATCGGCGATGCAGCCGTTCTCGAAGTACAGTCGAGCCTGGGCCGCGTCTTCGTTCTGGCCCATCACGCCAATTCCGAACGCTTCGCAGCGGCTCACGGTACTTTTTACCAGTGAAAGGACGAGGTCAATATCGTGGATCATGAGGTCGTGGACGACGCCGATATCAGTTGAACGGAAGGTGTACGTGCTGGTTCGTTCGCACCGGATGTATTTGGGCGACGAGATCAGTTTTTGAGCAGACTGGAAGGCGGGATTGAATCGTTCGATGTGCCCCACCTGCAACAGCGTTTCGTTCTGCGTCGCAAGTTCGACGAGTTCCCGTGCGTGCTTGACCGAACCGGCCAGGGGCTTTTCCACGAGGACCGGAATTCCCAGTTCCAGAAAGGCACCGGCCACCTTGCGATGGGCGACGGTGGGAACCACGACAGAAACGGCGTCGACGACATTTCGATCGAGCAGATCGTGGTAGTCGGCCACCCAGCACGTGTGATGCTTGTTGGCGACTTCCTGACCTCGCTGGGCCTGGCTGTCGGCAACGGCGATCAGCTCGACTCCGTCCATCTCACTGAGGATTCGAGCATGATGGCGGCCCAGAGCGCCAACCCCAATCACCGCGACTCGCAATCGTTTCATCGTAAAAACCTGTTTTCCCTGTCGACGCGACAACCTGCTGTGGTGGTTTTCCCGGTCGGCCGATTATGCGGCCTTGGTTTCTTCACTGGCGGAAGGCTTGCCGCGAAGGCTTTCGCGTGCTCGGCCATTCTTGCCTTTGGCGGATTGCTCACAGAAGTTGAGCAATGTCATGAGTTCGATCGGCAGTACCCCGTCGGTCTGTTCCGACAACCGTTCGCGAACTTCTTCCAGCTTGACGTGTTCCCGGAAGATCAGTTTGTAGGCCTGGCGAACCAGGTTGATCGCGTTCTCAGAGATTCCACGTCGACGCATTCCGACGACGTTGACCGTGACGATTTCCGGCTTATCGCTGCCGGCGGCCAGCATGAAAGGAGGAATGTCCTGAGGAGCCCGGCAACCGCCACTGATAAAGCAGCCTGTTCCGAGTGTCGCGAAGTGGTGAACGACCGAGTTGCCCGAGACAATCGCATAATCCTGAACGTGCACGTGTCCACCGAGCAGACTGCCGTTGCACAGGATGACGTTGTTGAAGACGTGGCAGTTGTGGGCGACGTGAGCGTTCGCCATCAGGAAGTTACGGTGACCAATCCGGGTCACACCGTCTTCCTTGTCGGCTCCGCGATTGACGGTCACTCCTTCGCGAAACAGGTTGTCGTCGCCGATTTCGACTCGGGTTGGGGAACCGCTGTAGCCGATATCTTGTGGCTCGCCCCCGATGACGGCTCCGGGGTAGAACCGGTTTCGGTCACCGATGATGGTGTGGCCGATCAGAGAGACATGGCTGTCGAGCTTGCAGGCGTTCCCCAGTTTGACGTGGGGGCCAATGACGCAGAAGGGGCCGATCTCGACATCGTCGCCGATCTGAGCTTGAGCATCTACTTGCGACAAGGGTGAGATCGTTCGCGGCATGGTGTCGTCCTTGAATTTCGCTTGATCGAGATCACAGTGTTAGTATCGGTGTTTGCCGGGCTGTAGTTCACACAGTTGTCGTGGCGGGCGAGTGCCGAATCTTTCATGCGGCTTTGGAATAGGCCATTTTCGCCGGTTGGCTGACCTGGATCTTCTGGCAGATGGCATGGTTGGTATTGTGTCCCGAGCGGTAAGCGCGGAAGTGACCATGCACATCGCACCCCATCAGGGCGAAATCTCCGATGCAGTCCAGAATCTTGTGGCGGACGCACTCGTCAGAGCTTCGCAACTGGTTGCCGATGACGCCGTCCGGTCCGAAGATCAGCAGGTCTTTTTCGGTGACGCGTGATCCGTACCCCTTCGACTGCAGCGCCGCCACTTCACTTTGCAGGATGAATGTCCTGGCGAAAGCAATTTCGCTGACGAATGTCTCGGGAGAGAATTCATAGGTCAGCAGTTGGGGCTTGATCGGGGAACGCATTCCGTAGTCGAGTTCGTAGCTGATGACGAGCGTTCGGTGGAAGACGGGGCGAACCGAGATCTCTGATTCGTCTGAAGCGGTTTCGGTTCTGGAGCTGGAATGAACAACCAGCAATGGCTGGCGTGCCGTCTGTTCGACCGTTCCCGCTTCGAGCAACGCTTCGACAAAGGGAAGGCAGGAACCATCGGCGCCCGGGGGTTCAGGAGCATTCAGGCGGACCAGGCAGTTATCAATCTGCAGTCCTGCCAGAGCGGCCATGACATGTTCCACGAGGTCGACAGAGGCTTCACCATTGGAGATGGCCGTCCGTCGCTGGCGGGGAACAAGGTTTTCAAGCCGGGCAGGGATCGGCTTCGTTCCGGCGAGGTCAGTTCGCTGGAATCGAATTCCGTAGTTCTCGTCTGCTGGAAAGAAGGAAACCGTGACATCGGCACCTGAAAGGAAACCGAAGCCCCGATATTCAGCAGGGCGGACGAGAGTTCGTTGGCATCTTGGAGTCATGGGTGTCACCCGGCGCTGCATGTCGTCGCAATCAGATCGCGAAAGTCCGCTCGGGTGAGAACGCATCCCCCGGCAACGAGACGTCCAGCGATGGCAGCGCGTATTTGAGAGTGGCCGCTGGTTTGGAAGTTAAGTACGAACGCACAGAGAATGGAAACCGACCCCGGACTAATCCAGGGTCGGGCGATTTTGCGTCCGTCGGTCGAAGACTAGTTGTTCTTCGATGCACCACCTGGGGTTGCGGTACGAGCAGGAGCCTTGCTTGAGGCTGCGTCTGGATTGAACTTCTTGTTGAGGCTTTCCAGAACGGGGGTGGTGATGTCTTCGTTCGGTCGGTAGAAGACGACCTGGCGGTTCATCCCCTGCAGCAACTGCTGTGGGTTCTCGGTGTCGAGATCTTCGCGGTTGAAGCGAATGATCAGGGTGTAGTTGAAGTGATTGGCGTACTTTTCCACCATGGTGGTCACTTCGTTGTAGACCTGCAGATAGATCTGCGATTCCTTCTTCAGGAATTCGCGTGACATCTGGCGGCGGAAGTTTTCGAATTCGGCAGCCTGCTTGACAGCCTGCTGTTCGACCTTGGAATACTCAGGAGCACCTTCGACGAGACTCTTCATCTTCTGCTGGAGTTCGACGATCCCCTTCTGCATGTCCTTGGCTTTTTCTTCGCTTTCGGCGATTTCCTGCTTCAGGTCTTCACGCAGGCTCTCGAACTTTTTGTAGTTCTTGAAGACGTAGGCCATGTCGATCAGGCCTACTTTATGAGGAAGATTGGTGGCGGCCGCGGCCGGTTCCTTGCTCTGACTCCAGGCGTCTCCCGTCAACGCGAGAACACCAGCGAGCAGGGCGATTGCGGATGCCGAAACGATAACTTTCTTCACGGCTGATGCACTCCTTTGCGTGGCCGAACGGACGAAAATCGGTTGTGTCGTGGTCGCGTCTGCTCGGCGAGCCAAATCCCTTGGCTTTCAACCGGCGGACAGGAAGACAATGGCATTTTGCACAGCTAATAAATCTCGTCAATACGAACTGCTGTCGGGATTCACTTTTAGGACTTCCTTTTA
>NZ_DASWWZ010000630.1:0-9446 GCF_036405755.1 Schlesneria sp. | reverse complement strand
GGAATTGGCATTGGTAGCAGGAGCGTTCAGTCCGGTAATCAGCAGTGGTGAAGATCCCGGGGTGACAGCCAGCCCGTTCAGCGAGGTCAGCAGGGAATCGCTGATCGGCTGAAGGACAACCGGGTTCACAGTTCCATCGGGTCCCTGACCGGTAGCTGCGATCGTCGCAGGTGTACCTGCCAGGTTCCAGATCACACTGGTGATCTCGATTCCAGGATCCGACTTGTTCGTGATGGTGAAGGGGCTGGACCCGCTTGTGCCATTGAAGAAGAATTCGAACGAATCACGTGGGGCAGCGACAGTCGAGGTCGCTCCGTTGGTGATGGTGTTGTTAATGATGTCGTAGGACAGAGCGGCAGTCCCGCCGACAGCCAGGTTGATCGCCGAAACAGAGTTGTAGTCAAAGGTGTTCCCGGGGTTGTAGAACGTCCCGTCAGGATTCTCGATCAGGGCACCACCGATCGAAATCTCGGTCACACCACTGTCAGACAACAGACCCAGACCGTATCGCTTGTTGCCACTGGTGGTCGACGAATCCAGACCAAAGCTGTTGTTGGTGACGTTGATGCGAGCGATGGAGTTGTTCGTGGTTTCGATGTGCAAACCATCCAGCGTGTTGTTCGTGAAGATATTGTTGTAGATGCCGTATGCATCGTTCGGTACGCCGAACTGAGGAATATAGGGTGGAGCATTCGGCACAGGAGTCACTGGTGGCGACTTGAACAACAGGGTGCCACCGTTGGCCAGCAGGTTCAGACCGTTGCCACCGTTGCTGTCGAACGTATTGGAGCGAGTAATCGCTGGAGTGGTGTCTGTCGCGGCGACATTTGTACCACCGATAATCCCGCCAATTGTTGCACCGGCGCGAGCTTCGAGTCGCAATCCGTCATTCCCGTTGCTCGTGAATTCGTTCCCTTGAACGATAACATCGAGCGGTGTCACGAAAGGAGGCGAGCCAGTGTTCAGCACGCTGATACCGTTGCTGACGTTGTTCGTCACGGTATTCGCAAGGAACTGGGATTCGGCCCCGTCGGCGATCGAACCGGAAAGGTTCGTCAGCAGCACACCGTTCAAGCCGTCGTGGATATTGTTGCGGTTGATATTCACAGCACGGTTGTTGTTACCGCGAATGCCGTTACCGGTTCCACTGCCATCAATGTCAAAGCCCGAGACTTCGATCATGCGGGTGTTTCCACCCACCAGGGTAATCACATCGCCGCCACTGCTGTTAAACAGCTTGGGAGCCGATCCACCGGTGAATCCGGGCAGCACCAGGTTCTGGCCGGGGAGGTTGGCCGTGGTGAAGCTGTGTGCAACCGAAGTGCTCAGCAAACGCTGTCCGTCGAACAGTTCCATCGTGGACGCGGTATCGAGGTTGGTGTTGGACGAGTCGGTTCGAGGTCGGACCAGGACGATGTCGTACTGGCGTCGTTGAGCTTCCGTGAGTGATTCGTACTGAGCGATACTGTTGAACGGATTGGTGATCTGACCGTTTCCACCGAACCCGAGATTCGGGTCGATGTTGGCCACGAAGTAAGGAGCATTGGTTTCGGGATTGATGGCAACGTCAACTGTCTGGTAGCTGTCGACTTTGGCCATAACGCGGTTCTGGCGGAACACGTTCTGGACCATTCGGTCATGGACGCGGAGATTTCGCAACCAGCGACCTGGCTTGCCGTCAGGCAGATTCATGAAGACCTGGAACTGAGTGTTGAGTCCGAAGACATGGTCGTTCGTCACTTGCACGCCGAACTGGACGTCTTCATTGATCTGAGCCATGAACCGGCCGCTGACCCCGGTGAAGTTGCCACCCTTGTATCCGTTGCCGGTAAAGTAGTAAGCACCGATGTAGGCGTTCAGTCCGTAACGACCCAGATACGGCATTGGACCGCCGGTTTCGGCGTCCAGACCGGTGTAGGACTGTTCGACCGTGTTGTTACGAATCAAACCGATCCCGCTGCCGTAAAGCACGGCCTGGGGAGAAAGCTGACTGTAGAGAACATGGTCAGCGTTGCTGAACGGAATGTATCCGTTAACGCGATAGTCGACGTAGCGACCAAGCGATTCAAAGCTGAGGCCGACCTGCTGATACGGCTTGGCGTGGCCGTTGTCAAAGTCGAACCACACAGAGAGACCCGCAATGCGGTCAATCCCCTCCATGTAGTATCGCCAGCCGGTACCGACCGTACCGCCGCCGCGACTATCGTAGGTGACCATACCCATCCCGTGAACGAAGACCAGGGCGTTGTCTTCGATCTTATAGGGGACGAACACCCCGATGTTTGAGTAACCCGCATCGTAACCGTACAGGCTGCCGCCGCGAGAATCGATGTTCACCCGAGGAGCGAACACCCGATCGACTCGGGTCATCCCATACAGGGACCCGGATCCGCTTGGAAGCGGCTCGGATCCATACTGATCGAACGGGATTGCCCCATCGGGGACTCCCTGCCCACCCTCATAAGCTGGCGGACCAAGTTGCACGGTGCCAACTGGCTCTTGCGCCTGAGCCCGAGTTATTCCGAACATAGTTGCCCAGGCAACCAAGCCCAATAGACACCGTCTTACTGAAAGATTCATCGGTTGCTCCAGCGTCCTGCTGCGAAAACCTGCCCTTGTAAACCGCTTTAACCATCAAGTCCGGTGCATGTCAGACCCTGACGGATATTCCGCCTCTAGCGGTTATCTGTTGTTTTCGGAAAAGGGACGTGCGCCGGTTGAGCGAAAAACCGGTAAGTCACGTAGTTTTCCTACAATCGTGAAAAAGGCGACAAACTTCCCAAACCTCCAAGAAGATCGGTTTAATCTCTCGCCCTCCGGTGAGGTCATCCCCTGACGCCCCCCAACGGCAGATTCTGCCGAGGCCAGAGCAACTCTCCCTCGCGGCAAACGGACAGAGTTCCTGCAGATTGTCCGGGCGTAAGTTGCGACACCCCTGCGGCGCCGTCCTCCCCTGACGATTCTGTATCATCCTTGCCGCACTCATTGGGGCCGATCAGGTCGCTCTTCGGTCGTCCCCACGCAGACACGCCTGCCCAGAGAAAATCCGAACCGGCACGTTACCACCGGTGCTTTTCATTTCCGGGGGCGATACAAGATTCAGGGTCAACATCGGAGGCACACCACCTCGAACGGTTTTCTCGAATGAGCAACAGGAATCTTTTGTGAGCGATTTCGCTTTACGTGTTGAAGGACTGACAAAGTCTTTTCGATTAGGGCATCGCGTCTCTTACCACCGGTTCTCGGAACTGATCGAGAACGTGGCGACCAATCTGGCGCGGCTGCCCCGTCGACTGATGTCCGCACGTAGTGCGTCCCCGACGAACTCGCCCGAAATGTTCCAGGCTCTCGACGACGTGTCCTTTGAAATTCAGCGGGGGGAAGTCGTCGGTTTCATTGGTCGAAACGGGGCGGGCAAAAGCACGCTTTTGAAGCTGCTTTCACGAATTACCTACCCAACACATGGACGGATTGAAATCCGGGGCCGGGTCGGCAGTTTGCTGGAGGTCGGCACAGGATTTCACCCGGAACTGACCGGCCGGGAAAACATCTTCATGAACGGTGCCGTCCTGGGGATGACGCGCCGCGAGATCCGCAAAAAATTTGACGAGATTGTCGCCTTTTCAGAAGTCGAACGTTTTCTGGATACCGCCGTCAAACACTATTCCAGCGGGATGTACGTGCGACTGGCTTTTGCCGTCGCGGCGCATCTGGAACCCGAGATTCTGATTGTGGATGAAGTGCTGGCGGTCGGCGATGCCGCCTTTCAGCAGAAATGCCTGGGCAAAATGGGATCGGCCAGTCGACAGGGCAAGACGGTCCTGATCGTATCTCATAGTCTGCCCGTGATCACAAATTTGTGTAAGCGGGCGATCCTGCTGGAAAAAGGAAAAATCACTGCTAATGGGACGCCCGCCGAAGTGGTGAAGCAGTATCTGGCCAACGTCAGGTCGGCATCCGGTGAAGTCGTCTGGCCGTCACAGGAAACCGCTCCCGGCAACGACATGGTGCGGTTACATGCCGTTCGCGTCGTCCAGTCAGAAGTCGAAGGGGCTACGGCCGACGTCGATATCGCGCACGATATCTCGGTCAAAATCAGTTACTGGAATTTGATTCCCAACCAGCAGCTCTATGCGGCATTGTGGCTGAAAGATTCGAACGGGACGTTCGTCCTGGCGACTTCCAACGTCAAAGCGATCAGTTCGACCGACGATCCCTGGTATGGCACTCCGCAACCGGTAGGACTGTTCGAATCGACCTGCACAATCCCGGGAAACTTCCTGAATGAGGGGCGGTATACGATCTCTGCCATCGTCGGGCGGGTGCCTCAGAAAACCACCATCCTGCAGGAGTCGGTCCTGACGTTCGACGTCCATGATACCGGTTCCATGCGAGAAGAATACTTCGGGAATTGGACCGGCCCCGTCATCCGCCCCCGACTTCCCTGGAACACCGTGCAGAGTTAAGTCCGCAAGCGCGTAGGGAGATTCGACGGTCGTCAAACAGTCGCCGTCCAGACGACGTATGTCTGTGCATCCGTCCGCAGTGGGCCACACGCAAGCTAACCGAAGTTGATGAGAGTCTGCAGGAAACGAGGGTGCATGCCCCGTGACTGAGAGACTCATGCGGAAGAATTCATACGTGCGAGGGAGAGACAGGCCCCCGTGGCACGGAGGGTTACCCACGGGGAAATTTGGGCCGCTCCACATTGACGAACGGAGCGGGAACCTTGAAACTTCCTCCAGAGATCGACTCGCAATTTTTGAAATTGACCGGGACAATTGATGGCGTCCTCCGCATCTCACGACAGTGCACGTCGCAAAATCGGGTCGATCGAGCATTTGGCCGCGGAAATCGCGGCACGCCAGGCGGAAGGAAAACGCGTCATCCACTGTCATGGGGTCTTCGACCCGATGCACATCGGACACATTCGCCATTTTGCGGCGGCGAAGTCTCTGGGAGATCTGCTGGTCGTCACCGTCACCCCGGATCGCTTCGTCAACAAGGGCCCTCATCGTCCCGTCTTTCCGGACGAACTTCGAGCCGAAGCGATTGCCGCACTGGAAACAGTCGATTACGTGGGCATCAATCTGTGGCCCACGGCGATCGAGACGATTCAAACCCTGCGCCCGAATGTGTTCGTGAAAGGATCGGAATTCCGCGGAGGAAAAGATCTGACTGGTGCGATCAAGCTGGAAGAGGAGGCGATCGTCTCTGTCGGGGGAAAGCTGGAATTCACCGATGACGTGACCTTCAGCGCTTCACACCTCGTCAACCGGCATCTCTCGGTCTTCCCGCAAGAGGTGAGCGACTATCTCGCCGATTTCTCGCAGCGGACTTCAACCGGCGAAATTCTGAAATTTCTCGATCAGGCTCGCAAACTGAAAGTCCTGGTTGTCGGCGAAACCGTGATCGATGACTATCAATATGTCGAAGCGATCGGCAAGTCATCGAAAGAACCGACTCTTGTCGTGAAGTCGCTGAACAATGACCGTTTCGTCGGGGGGGCGGCCGCAGTCGCCAATCACGTTGCCGGCTTTTGCGACAATGTCACCCTGCACTCCATTCTCGGCGAAATCAATTCCGAGGAAGACTTCATTCGGTCCCGGTTGAAACCCCATATCGACGCGGGATTTCTGATTCGAGAGCGTTCGCCGACGATCGTCAAACGACGATTCATCGAACAGTACTTCTACAGCAAACTGTTCGAAGTCTATGAGCTGAATGACGAGCGTCCCACGATTGCCGAAAGCCAGGCCTGGACGTCCGCCATTGCAGGTCGGCTGAACCAGTTCGACGTGGTGATTGTGATTGATTCGGGGCATGGGTTTCTGACCCGGGAAATGATTGACCTGCTCTGCCGCGAAAGTCGCTTTCTCGTCGTCAACACGCAGGCAAATGCGGGAAATCAGGGATATCATGTCATTTCCAACTATCCCCGGGCCGATTACATCTGCATTGCTGAAAATGAAATGCGGCTGGAGTCGCGTGATCGACGCAGTGATCTCAAACCGATGATGGAAGATGTCTCCCGCCGGTTGAACTGTCCTCGTGTTGTCGTGACCCGTGGAAAGAAGGGATGCTGTACCTACCAGCAGGATGTGGGGCACGTCGATGTGCCCGCTTTCGCCTCGAACGTGGTCGATCGAATCGGCGCAGGGGACGCCTTCCTGTCGATTACATCGCTTTGCGCGGCACAAAACGCTCCCATGGAAGTGCTGGGCTTCATCGGAAACGTCGTCGGAGCACAGGCCGTGGCCACCGTCGGCAATCAATCGCCGATCGAGCGAATTCCACTCTCACGCCATATCGAACATTTGCTGAAATAACCCATGGAAATGAATGACGGGGCAATCACCTTGAATTCTATCAAAACTGTTCTGGTGACGGGCGGGGCGGGCTACGCCGGTGCAGTCCTGGTTCCCCGACTGCTGCAAGCCGGCTATCACGTGCACGTGCTGGATCTCTACCTTTACGGCAAACAAGTCTTCGACGATTGCCGATGTGACCGCTTGACCGAGTTTGAAGGGGACCTGCGGAACGAGTCCCTCGTCGCGAAAGCGGTTGCCGGTTGCGATGCCGTCATTCATCTGGCATGCATCAGCAACGACCCCAGTTTTGAGTTGAATCCCGTGCTGGGACGCTCGATTAATCTTGATGCGTTTCCCCCCCTCGTGAGACTGAGTCGGGAAGCGGGCGTTCGGCGCTTTGTGTTTGCGTCGTCCTCGAGCGTGTATGGGATCAGTGATGCTCCCAACGTGACCGAGGATCATCCACTGAAACCCTTAACGGACTACAGCCGTTACAAAGCCGACTGCGAACCGATTCTGCTCCAGCAACAGGCCCCCGACTTCACGACGCTCGTCCTGCGTCCCGCCACACTCTGCGGCTACTCTCCCCGACAACGGCTCGATCTGACCGTCAACATCCTGACCAATCATGCCCTCAACAACCGGAAGATCACTGTCTTCGGTGGAACGCAGCTTCGTCCGAATTTTCACGTTGAAGATATGGCCGACCTGTACCTGCAAGTCCTTCAAGAACCAGCCGAGCGGATTGCAGGCCAGATTTTCAACGCGGGTTATGAAAACCACAGCGTGGCTGCACTCGCAACCATCGTGAAACGGGTGGTCGAACAGGAAATGGGCTGGAACGATATTGAGATTGTGACGACCCCATCAGATGATCTCCGGTCGTACCACATCTCATCGGAAAAGATTCTGAAGGTGCTGGGGTATCGGCCATGTCGATCGATCGACGACGCGGTCCGTGGCCTCGTGGCGGCCTTCCGAGCTGGCAAGCTGCCCGACTCCATGACACGTTCAACCTACTTCAACATCAAACGCATGCAGGAAGTTGAGCTGAAGTGATGGAACCGAGCGCCGTGACATCGACCTCAACATTGCCCGCGACGGCTCGGCCGATTCCGACGATCGACGAGTTGCAGATTCTTGCCAAACGGATTCGCAGTCACGTTCTGGGACTGTCACACCAGGCCAAAACGGCACATCTGGGTTCATCTCTCTCGTGCGTTGAAATGGTCGTTGCGGCCTACTGGGGAACGGCCAATCCTCCGTCGCCCAACGGGGACGATGCAGAGCAGGACTGCTTCCTGCTGAGCAAGGGACATGCAGCGACCACTCTTTACGCCGCCTTGGCGATGAAAGGCTTTTTCCCCGAGAACTGGCTCGACAGCTATGCCGAACCCGGTAGCCCTTTAGGAGAACATCCCAGTCCGGGGACTCCGGGAATCGTCGCGGCGACAGGATCACTGGGGCACGGACTTCCGATCGCCATCGGAATGGCACTCGCCGCCAGGATTCAAGGCCGCCAGAACCGGATCCATGTCCTGATGAGCGACGGAGAATGCAACGAAGGGTCCGTCTGGGAGGGGGCTCTGTTCGCTCCTGCACAGAAACTGGACCGATTGACGGTGATGATCGATTACAACAAATGGCAGGCCACAGGTCGCAGCGATGAAGTGACATCGCTCAGCCCGTTGAAAGAGAAGTGGGCGGCCTTCGGATGGCGTGCTGTCGAGGTTGATGGGCACAATCTGGCTGAGCTGGTCGAGTGGCTGAATAAAGCCCCGGATCCGGACGGGCGCCCGACCGCACTGATTGCCCATACCCTGAAAGGGAAGGGGGTCTCGTTCATGGAAGATGACAACAACTGGCACTACCGCATACCGACGGCAGCGGAACTGGAACGAGCCAGAGCGGAGCTGCAACTCTCATGAGAAACGCATTCGCTGACGAGATCACCGCTCTCGCTGATCAGGATCCCCGGATTGTGCTGCTGAGCGGCGATATTGGTAATCGGCTGTTCAACGATTTCAAAGACAGGCATCCCGATCGCTTCTACAATGTCGGTGTCGCAGAAGCTGACATGATCGGAATCGCGGCCGGATTGGCGCTGCAGGGCTTGAAGCCCGTCGCGTATACGATCGCCTCGTTCGCCGTCTACCGGGCTTATGAGCAGATTCGGGTCGATCTGTGCTATCTCAAACAACCGGTGGTGATCGTCGGTGTCGGCTCGGGACTCGGGTACGCTGCAAACGGCCCTACGCATCACTCCTGCGAAGACCTGGCAGTCCTGCGTGCGTTACCCGGCATGACGGTGCTCTCACCCGCCGATGCCTGGGAGCTGCGGTCCCTGCTGGGATCGGCAGTCAATCTGTCCGGCCCTTCCTACATTCGAATCGGAAAGAAGGGTGAGCCCACGGTGCATGCCGAACAGCCAGGGCTGACGATCGGCACGGCCTTTCCCCTGCGCCAGGGAAGCGACATTGCGTTACTCGGAACGGGGACATTATTGCCCATCGTCCTCGAAACTGCGGATCGACTTCAGCAGCGGGGTATCTCAGCCGCCGTCTACAGTGTGCACACAGTAAAGCCACTGGATGAGCACCTGCTGGCCGAGGTCTTCCGTAACACGAAACTGGTCGTCACCATCGAAGAGCACTCGCGAATCGGTGGATTGGGTGGTGCGGTCGCGGAATGGCGCGCCGACCAAGTCTGTCCCGGGGCTCGGCTGCTTCGATTCGGGACCCCTGACGAAATTCTTCATCACACGGGCGAACAAGAACATGCCCGACACGCGGCAGGACTGACGCCAGAACGTCTGTCTCAGGACATCGACTCCGCGTGGGAACAGTCCCAGACTGACAGCGACACCTCGAATCGGATCTCCCCATGAAAACCCCAGCGGCCATCCTTGTTGAACTGTCGCAACCTCTGGAACTCGTCGATCTGGAAATCCCAGCCCTCAAGCCGGGCCAGGCCCTCGTCGAAATCGCGTTTAGTGGAGTCTGTCACACGCAGGTCCTCGAAGCACGGGGCCGACGCGGTCCCGATCGCTTTCTGCCACATTGCCTCGGCCATGAAGGGAGTGGGATCGTCCGCGAAGTCGGGGCGAATGTGACTCGAGTCCAACCCGGAGACCAT
>NZ_DASWWZ010000629.1:0-9611 GCF_036405755.1 Schlesneria sp. | reverse complement strand
CCGCGACGCTCTATGCCGCACTCAACGAGGAATGCGACGTTGCCTCAACCTGCAGCGATTCTCCCGTGGCGTTTTAGCCGCAGTGAATTCGGCTGTATGCAGACTGCGGATCTCTGCTGAGACGACAGTGCTTCTCTGCCGTCTCAGCAGAGATCCAACCGCCCCCTTTCTCTATAGTTCTTGTCCTACGGCTTCATTGCCTTGGCCCTACAGGGGAATGAAGGCACTGTGAGCGCAACCTCGGGTCGTCGAGACGTCTATCCTGCCCGTCGACCTGACGAGCGAACATCCGCAGAACGAACCTCCAAACGATTACTTTACAAACTCGTCGAGTATCCGCTGGAGCTTTTCAAAGTCAGATGGCTTGATCAAATGATGATTTATACCCGATTCGATGGATCTTTGTCGGTCATTATCGTCGCCGTAACCGGTCATCGCCACGATCAACACTTTTTCAAACTCGGGCTGTTGCCGCAACTTCTTGGCCACCTCGTACCCGTTCAGTCCTGGCAAGCCTATATCCAGTATGATGACGTCGGGCCGGTAATCGAGAGCTGCTTCGATCGATGTCGGACCATCATGCACCGTCAGCGCTTCATAGCCCAACTGCAATAACAGCATTCCCAGCGTCTGCGCACCATCTTCGTTATCATCGACGATCATCACCTTGAGGGACGAGTCCACGCGGCCCTTCGTTTCCTTACCGCGCACCACCATCCGATGTTGAGGGGAAGCGGATAACGGCAGGAAAAATCCAAAATCACTTCCTTGACCCGGGGTACTGATGACGTTGATTCGGCCACCGTGCAGTTCCACCAGCCGTTTGGCCAGTGACAAACCGATGCCTAAACCACCGTTGGTTCGGTCGTGCAGCCGATTCCCCGTAGTAAACGACTCGAAGATTCGAGGAATTAATTCAGGGTCGATCCCGACGCCCGTATCGGCGACGTGGATTTCGCATTGGTCCCCAGTCGCACTTACGGTCAATGACACTCTCCCACCGGGGTTCGTAAATTTTGCCGCATTGGAAAGGAGGTTGGCAAGAACTTGTTCTAACCGTGCAGGGTCAGCCTCCAGCCAGATCGACTGCGGTTGAATGGAGATTTCAAACTGATGACCGAACTGCTCCAGAAGGGGGCGGACATCTTCGATAGCGTTGTCGACAATTTCACGCAGGGGGCAGCGAACCTTCTCGATCTGAATCGCCCCTCTCGACATGCGAGATACCTCCTGCAAGTCGTCGATGACCCGCTTTAATTGTCTGACCTGTCGTTCGATGATTGCTCGTGCATGCTGCTGAGTCTTGCTTTCATTGGGTTGAAGTCCCAGAAGTTCGAGGGCACTGGCAATGGGGGCCATCGGATTTCGTAATTCGTGGCTCAACAGTGCAAGAAATTCGTCCTTCTGCGGAGTCTGCATCCCGAGTTCACTCGGTCGCTCACCTGTGACGTCGAATGCCTGACTTGTTGAGTCCACATTGACTATCTCAATCGCGAGCAACACCAGATCAAGGCGATCGGCATCCACTGGAAACGGACGAGCGGTCATTCGTACAGTACACCTTTGTGCCTGCGGCGAAACGTACTCAACCTGAATGTTATCTACTGGCTCACGTTGTTTGAGAACGCGTTCCAACATGGATCGGACGGGGGGTAGATCCCATTGCCCATTCGCAAGACGAAACAGAACCTCATTCCGGGCATCTTTCTCGTCGACGGAAAAGTTGGCATGGAATGCCGAGTTCCCGAGTCGCAACCGCAGTTCCCGATCCAGAATCACGTACGGCTGTTGAATCGTGGAAATGATCTCGCCTGCCAGCGCGAGTAATCGAGAATCCTTTAATTCGGTTTTGACGTCGCCTGTCACATCATGGAGGGGGTGCTCCAGATCCTTTGTCCGATGGTCCAGAGCACCTGGGTGAGATTGGTCGTCGCTCATTGCCTCACCCGCACGCTTCTTGACGAATTTGAGCGATGGTTGATCAGGATTGGTTCCCTTCTTCGATGTGGACGATTCGAGATCAGCGTTGTTATCCATGGAATCGACTCCCTGAACGTGTGCCCCGGCTCGGTAATGGCAGGCGATCAGCAATCAAGCGAGCGAAAACGCTCACAATCCCGATTCTCATCCTTCCCGCGGGGTACATCTTCCTAGTAAGCCCCGCAACCTGTTCAATCTCCGTGCCAATTCTAAGAAATTCGGGTCAGCACGGTGGTTTGCGCTCAAGAGAAGGACCTTCTGAACTTCGGCCGCCAGAAGTTGCTCGAGGGCCCTCTCGATGAATGGGCCAATGCATGGCATCAGTTCTCCGGCTTCACACACAGTGAACGGGTGTTGGCTCCCCAAACAAACCCGGATCTCTGACCGGCGTTCGCATGCGCGATCAGTGCGGATCCAGAGTTCGATCGGGAGGAAGAGACAGAGCCTGCTGACATTGCTCCAGTAATTGATCGAGTCGACTCCTGACGGCTGACCCGGATGGTGTCGCAGTGAGGATTGATTCCAGCAAATCACGGGCATCGGACGGACGGCCAACCTCGAGGAGGGCCGTCGCCAGATGCACGTAGGTCTCATACAGTGCTGGTGCCAGGCGAGTGGCAGTTTCCAGATAAGGAATCGCTTCTGGCGCACGCCCCGACTCCAGCAATTCCAGTCCCATGTTATACGGAATCGATACCGACTTCAGGTCGGTTTCGAGTGCGTGCTTATAGTGGCTGAGAGCCTCCGTTGATCGCCCCAGAATGGAAAGTGCCACTCCCAGATTATTATGTGCCGTCGCCGACTTGGGACGAATGGCGAGTGCCGCCTGGTAGAACCGAATTGCCTCCGGGGCGTTGACCGAATGCAGGGAATTTGCCAAGACCAGATTCGCCAGAAAGCTGTCAGGGTGATCATCCTGAACTTGTGTCAGGAACGGAACCGTATCCAGACCAGCCGCCTCCATTCGATCACCCAGAACCCTCAATGATTGCACAGGTCGCCCTGCTTCCGGGGCAGATTGCTCAAGTGTTTGAAGCGCGTCAACGTGATTCCAGTTCTCTGGATCGCGTAAACGCAGACTCCAGGACGAAGGTGCGATATCAGCTTCTCGAATTACTTCCAGCACCCATCGTCTCTTGCGGGCATCCACTTCACACACGGACCAGTCTTCGAGAAATGTCACCAGAAGTGATCGAATTTCAGAGCTGCGAATCCGTTGTCCGGCCTGCTTCGACTCTGCCCCGACGTCTCCCCACCCCGCCATGGAAAACAATGTGGCATAGTTCGCAGCCGCATTCAGACGATTCACGCGGTCACCGTCAGTTTCCTTGAGCACCATAGATCGCTTGGTTCCTGCGGAATCGAGGTTCTCTACCAGAGATAGATCCGAAACAGCCTGGTCGATCCGCTGCCTCAAATCACCTGATCCCCCGTCTCCAAGCTTCTCCAGAATGGCACGTGCCTCGGCCAATCGTCCCTCCTGAATCAGTTGCACCCCCGATTCCAAGCGAGCCGTCAACCGGCTTTTTTCTGCAAGTCGACTCGCAACGAGTGCCCCATTTTGGAGCGAGTCGATGATGATCAGTCCAATCAACAAAATCCCCGTAACCGCAAGAGTGGTAGGCAAGGGGTTACGACGAATCCAGCGAGCACACCGCTCGATTCGACTGACGGGTCGTGCTCGAATCGGTTCATGCCTGAGAAATCGAGCAAGGTCTTCAGCCAACTCGCCTGCCGTCGCAAATCGCCGTATGGGGTCTTTCTCCAGACATTTCAAGCAGATCGTTTCCAGGTCTCGCGGCACTTTCGCATTTCGGCGCGACGGCGGATCAGGATCGACACTTGTCAGACGGCGCTCCGTGTCTGAGAGAGTGGTCCCCTTGAAGGGGGGCTCACCCGTCAGCATTTCGTAGAGGATCGCCCCCAAGGCGAAGATGTCGATTGCGGGGCCGACGGCGGTCGGATCGCCCGTCATCTGTTCGGGAGCCATGTAGCTGGGCGTTCCCATCCGCGCACCTGTATGAGTCAGTCCATCGTCCGTATTAAGACGCCGCGCCAGTCCGAAATCATTGATCTTGGGAGTACCGTCTCTATTCAGCAGGACATTCGCCGGCTTGATGTCACGATGAATGATTTCAGACTGGTGGGCCGCATGGACCGCATTCGCCAAAGTCGCGATCATCTGCGCAGACTCGGTCACGGGTCGGGGTGAACGGGCAATCTTCTCTGAGAGATTGCCCCCCTCTACGTACTCCATCGTAAAATAGGGCCTCCCGTCAACATCGCCAATGTCGTAAATCTGAACAATGTTCTGATGCTTTAGCCGCGCAACCGCCTCGGCCTCGCGCAGAAATCTTGCGTGTTCCTGCCGACTGGCGTACTGTCCCGACAGCAGCATTTTTAGCGCGACCACCCGATTCAATTGCAGGTGCACTGCCTTATACACAACCCCCATTCCGCCCGCACCAAGCACAGCTTGCACGTCGTAACCCGGGATTCTGGGGAGCCCCGTCTCGCCGAGATTTACCGGGGACGTACTCTCTTCAATCGCCATTGACGGAAAAAGCGAATCGAGCTCGGCTTCAAAAGCTCGTACTTTCCGCAGGCGTGCTTTGACTTCCCCCAGCAACTCCGGAAGTTCGACACAGACTTCTTCGGGTGTCCGATCCGAGTCGAGAATCTCTTCAATCAATTCATTGATTTGTGAGTCATTCGACAAAGCAGACTCCCAGGATCTCAGGGTAGCAGGGTAGGGGGGCGTTCCACTTTCGGTCGTGACTTGCGGGCTTCGATTCAGCTTCCACCCAGCGGTGCAGCCGAAGGATTCAAATCACCCAGTTTTTCGTAAAGCAGGATCAAACTGCGATTCAGTCGGCGCTGCACCGTTTTGGTGGAAGTCCCCAGAATCTCAGCGACTTCCGGGTGCGTCATTCCCTGAATTCGGACCAGACTGAAGACTTCCCGTTCGTCCTCGGGAAGCACTTCGATTGCTTCGAGCATCCGCCTGGCGTTAGGTGTCAACTGCGAGACACTCGATTCGGGTGACATGACGAAATCGTCTTGCAATCCCAGCGCTTGTGAGCGATCGTCGAGCCTTCGCGCCAGATCATTCAGTTCCCACCGCATGTGCTGATTGGCCAGCGCGAAGAACTGTCGCACGGAGGTCGGTCGCACTTCCTGCATGGCTTTCAGCAACCGATCAACCACGGAACTCAGCAGTTCTTCCGTCTGCAGGTTCATCGGCGGCCGGGTCAATCGGGGGTAACTGCGAACCAGCAGCGAACGACATAACAAGTGCAGACGACTGACCGAACTATCGATCAGACTTCGAATGATCGGATCTGCCGGAGCATCACCACTGAGTCGAGCCAATTCAACCAGATAGCGCTGAACAGCAACAGTGGTTTCACCTTGGTTCATCGGTAAACGCTCGAATGTCCCCGAAATTGACAATGACCGCTCGGCAGGAAGTGAGAAGCAGACGGATCGCTGAATCTCAATACGGCTCTCATGTTGCTCAACGGAACGCTGCCCCGTGTAGAAGCCAGCAAGCAGAGGAAAGGATGTTACCATAGCTTCGTCGCTCGTCCAATCGTGGTTCGCAGTGACCGCTTCCGTTTTGTGTCCATTCCAATACTCAGTTGCCTGCACATAACACTCGCCGGTACATGGTTCACGAGGCAACCGAGGATGGCCTCTCCCATGTCCCGCGAGCGACGGCGAATTTTGCGGACTTGTACATCCCTCCTTTGAAGACTGCCCGGCGATTCCGTCTCATGCACATTGCGTCAAAAGTCACAGAATTCGTTGCGACCACGGTTATCCCTCGCTAGCCTATCGATCCCATTGTCCGTATCGGGTCTTGGAACGCCAGGAGTATCACTATCGGCATACCGGTCAATCTGTTTCCTCATGCCCCGCCGTCAGGAGACAAGCGGCGAATCGTCAAGTTTACGACGAACGAAATTTTGCTCGAACACGGGATTGCCCACCGGATCGAGTTTCGCGAAAAGCGTTGTAATCTGACCCTGAAGAACGTGACCAATCGGCGTCAACCGGTCAACGTCCGCGTGTGGGTCCTAAACAAATCCCTGATTCAGTTGTGGCATCAGGCGGAAAAATGGACGCTCTCTTCACTGCAGCCAAACCAGATTCACGTATTTAGTTGGGACTTTAATCCCACCGTACCCGACGTCATCTGGAACGTGAAGGCCCGCGGACAAGCCCCCGCGTGGATTGTCATCGACGCAATCTAAGCTCCCGTACGACCGCCTACTCAGAGGTTACCCCCTGGCTTCGCTTCCAGTTTTACAGTTTTCCGGTACCTCGCGACGTCCGACGCTCGATACGTCACCATCGAAGGCCATCACGCGGTCTGTTAGCATGAAATCATTCTCGGCAGGCTGCCAATCCTGCAACTTAGTTCATGCCAAAACTTCCTCTGCTGTTGGGGATTTGAATGGATGCGAAGTTTCTGCCCGCACAAGCTGCGATTCGCGCCGACCAGCCAGAAGAGCTGGAACAGTTGATACGTGCCGATTCCACCCTGGCCACTGATCGATCGCTGAGTGCAGGGGATCATCCGACACTCTTATGTTGCCTTGTGCTGGAGATGCCGGCCCGCCGCGAGCTGGACCGTTTGATTCGTCTTTTTTCCGAACAGGGTGCGGAGCTGACCGAGGCATTGACTGCCGCGGCGAGCATCAACAATACGACGGCCATCACGACACTTCTGGACTTGGGGGTTCCCATCGCAGGGGATCGAAGCTGGTCTCCACTCGATGAGGCCCTTTACTGGGGTCATGCGGATTCTGTTGAGCTCCTTGTGAAACATGGTGCACCGATCGACAACATTCGCAAGTATGCCGCACTCGGACATCTCGACGGAATCCGACGCTGTTTCGGTGACGCGGGTCTGATCGTCGAGACAGCAGGCGAAGTCGACTGGCCGTTTGGAAATTCAATCGAACCCACGATCCGCAGCGATCCCCAACAGATCACCAACCACGCCTTGATCTACGCTTGCGCGTGGGGCCAGCTTGATTCAGCGAACGAACTCATCACTCATGGTGCAGAAATCAATGCGATTCCTGCCGGATTTGACTTCGCCGGGACGCCGCTGCACTACGCAGCGCTCAATAATCGTCGAGAAATGGTCGAATGGCTGCTCTCTCAAGGAGCCGATCCGACCATCCGCGACACGAAGGTCCAAAACACTCCCGATGGCTGGGCTGATTATGCCCGTCATCGACAACTTGCCCAGTTGCTCCATACTGCACGAGAAACCTGGCCGACCTCGCACAGAAATGAAATGAAATTCGCCCCATAGACTGCGTTTAAGTAACAATCAGAGGTTTTCAAACCTGACTGCCGAGGTCATGGCACCCAGCATGACTTGTACGTTAGAGCACGGCGACCGTACATGCTGAAGCGGTGTCTTGAAACAATTCACCTTGAGTCGCCGGCTGAATCACATCATTCAAACGGACCCGTTACGAAGTCACAACAACTCGTCTTCAACTCATCGTGCAGTTCACCGCTACTTCCGAATATTGTAACTGGTGATCAGGTTTCGATAGGCGGGAAGATGATTCGAGAACAACGTCCCCAGTCCATCGACGTCGTTGCGCCAGTCCCGATGCAGTTCACAGGCGATTCCAAACCAGCTCATCAATTGAGCTCCGGCTGCTTCCATTCGTGACCAGGCAGCATTCCGAGTGGTCAGATTGAAAGTCCCTGACGCGTCCGTCACGACAAAGACCTCATATCCAGCTTCGAGCGCTGACAAGGCGGGAAATGCGACACAAACTTCCGTCACCACGCCAGCAATAATGAGCTGCTTCTTCCCTGTCGCTTTCACGGCTCCAACAAACTCTTCATTGTCCCACGCATTGATCTGGCCGGGCCGGGCGATGTACGGAGCATTCGGAAACAACGCTTTCAACTCGGGCACGAGGGGACCGTTCGGCCCCTGTTCAAAGCTTGTCGTCAGAATCGTTGGTAAATTGAAATACTTCGCGGCATCTGCGAGAGCGAGTACGTTGTTCTTGAACTCATCGGGAGAAAAATCGCCGACGATATTGCAGAGGCCGGACTGATGATCAACGAGCAACACAGCAGCGTCATTCTTATCGAGCCGACGGTATTGGAAGTTCGTGGGCATTTGCTCTGCTCCGAAGTTGCGAAAGGATGAGATACGGATTGGGACCGAGTTGTTTACTCTCAGACCAACGACCAAGTGCGATTGGAACCGACGGAAGTATAGAGATATGACCTCACCCGGCAACTCGACGGAGCTTTCACTTAAACCCCGTCCTATGCGTCTGGCTGCAAAGGACGGTCGCAGCCCCTTCGGCCGATCTCCCATGACGGCAGCAATAGGCTGTTCGCGGCACAATATCGACATTCGTCATATTTTTCTCTTACGCTCATACGATGAAAGCGCTATCCACAAAAATTCACACATTCTTTCGATGCTTCAGCAGACCGGTTCCTCAGTATGGTGAGATCCCTCGCTGCAGGAATGAACTCAAACCCGACTCCCCCACGTGCCATCCCAATTGACATCGATTTCAATCCCGGATCGTCCTGGAGCCGAGTTTCATGCCCCTTCCCACGAAGTACAAAGCCTTCGGCATTCACAGCGAAGTTGCTGGATTCTCGGATCAACACACAAACCCGATGGCCGCATCGCATTGAGCGGGCGAAGACTACGCACTAAAACTGCACCGTCTGTGGAACGGCGACTGATGCTGATCCTTCCTCAGGCCGGTCTCGTCACCATTAGTTTGTTTGACTGCATCCAGCAAAAGCGGTCTGCGATCTTGATTTCTTGACAGGGGGTCAGCAATGTCCAGGTTCGTGCGACTGATACTGATTTTAAGCTCGCTCATCGCCACCGCGCTTCTTGCCGAAGAGGAACGTCCTCTTCTGATTCCAGCCCAGGCTGGTATGAGCGACGAAGTTCTCTGCGAGATCGATCGACTCATCGCCGACGCGATCAGCAATGAACAGTTGCCGGGTTGTGTTGTGCTGATCGGCAGGTCCACAGGTACTGTCTGGCTCAAGGCGTATGGCAATAAGCGAATCGAACCTGACTCCGAAGTAATGACAGTCGAGACCGTCTTTGACCTGGCATCCCTGACCAAGCCACTGGCAACCGCGACGAGTATCTTCAAACTGGCAGAGATGCAAAAACTCATCATTGATGACCCCGTCGTGAAATACATTCCTGAATTTACAGGCGAAGGTAAGAACGAGATTACGCTCCGGGACATGATGGTCCATCGCAGCGGCATGATCCCCGACAATGCACTAAGCGACTATCTCCAGGGCCCGCAAGTTGCCAGAGAACGACTCTTTGCCTTGAACCCAATTGCCCCTAATGGAACAAAGTTCCAGTACTCGGACGTCAACTATCAAATTCTCGGCGAAGTCGTGGCCCGGATGTCAGGTGATTCGTTGTCGGACTTCGCGAGGAAGCACATCTATGAACCGCTCAAGATGAACGAGACCGGCTATCTACCGCCTGAGTCCCTGCGGGCTCGTGCAGCCCCGACCGAGCGGCGAAACGGATCGTGGATTCAGGGAGAAGTCCACGATCCCCGGGCGTACCGAATGGACGGTGTTGC
>NZ_DASWWZ010000628.1:0-23096 GCF_036405755.1 Schlesneria sp. | reverse complement strand
TCGGGAAGGGTGACGGAACGAGGAACGGTCCTCGCTGCCTGACGGGTCTCTTCCTGGCATCGTGACGCAGGGTGATTAAACCGCATTCCCCAAAGCCCTCGGGCCGCTTTTCCGCTTTGTTCCACGGATCGGTTTTTGATGTCTCGGATTCAGCAACTCTCGACGAGCGTAATCAATAAGATCGCCGCCGGAGAAGTCATTGAACGACCGGCCAGCGTGGTCAAAGAACTGCTGGAGAACAGTGTTGATGCGCTCTCAACCCGGATCGAAGTCGATATCGTGGCCGGCGGCAGTGAACTGATCCGGATTGTGGATGACGGAGAAGGAATCCACCCCGATGACCTGCTGCTGGCAGTCGCCTCACATGCGACCAGCAAAATTCGTCAGGCTGACGACCTGTTCGGCGTGCAGACCATGGGGTTCCGGGGAGAAGCCCTCGCCTCCGTCGCCGAGGTGAGTCGGCTGCGTATCCGGTCGCGCCAGGCGGACCAGACACATGGGATGGAACTGACCGTTAACCTGGGTGATATCGTTCCTCCCAAGCCGTGCGGGTGCCCCCTGGGAACGCAAATCGAAATTCGAAACCTGTTCGAGAACACGCCCGTTCGACGCAAGTTTCTCAAAACGATGTCGACCGAGTTCGGTCACATCCATGAACAGTTCACGCGTGTCGCCCTGGCCAACCCTCGCCTGCACATGGTGCTGCGTCACAACGATAAGCTCGTCGCGGAACTTCCCGCCTCGGACCGCCCGATCGATCGTCTCCGGCTCTTTTTCGGTGGAGAAATCACTGACGATCTGATTTCCGTCGAGTCGACGCAGTCTGGCGTACGGATGTGGGGCTATGTCGGTCACCCGAATCAGTCGAAGTCGTCACGCAAACACCAGTACATTTTTCTCAACGGCCGCTGGATCACTGACCGTTCACTGCTGCATGCCCTGACCGAGGCCTACCGGGGTCTGTTGATGGTGGGACGTCAACCGGTCGCGTTTCTGTATATCGAGCTTCCCCCCGACCGGGTCGATGTCAACGTTCACCCGACGAAAGTCGAAGTTCGGTTTCAGGACAGTCAGCAGTTATTTCGACAACTCCTGTCGATGGTGCGGTCCAAATTCTTGAGCATGGATCTGCAGAGCCAGCTAAGGCTTCCTGCCACAACGGGGTCTAACGGAGGATTACTCTCCGGATTTACACAGCCGGAACCGCGGGCTCGAACGGAGCAGCGCGAGCTGACCGAGCAGATTTCCAGTTGGCTGGCAGAAAAAATCGTCCCGGGTGACAGCAGCACGGCAGCGGCAGCAACCGGGTTTGCGTCGACCACGTATGCTTCACCGGGGGCACCTGCGCTGGCCGAGCCCTGGATGATTGGACGCACATCCGAAGGATCTCGCACGGGAAATCTTTTCGACTCCGCTGAGACCGTCGCCGTCGCCCATGCAGTGGACCCGCAGCACACGTTGCCGCTTGCGGGATCGGACGAAACAGAACCCGAGTTTCGGTCGATCTCTGAGGAGGTACCTGCCGCGATGGGACAAAGTGCGGCGATCGAGGCGGTGAGGGAGACGATCAAGTCCCTTCCTTACGCTTCGGCTCATCGTGCGATGCAGGTACACGACTGTTATCTCATCGTGGAAACTCCCGAAGGAGTCACGGTGATCGATCAGCATGCTCTGCACGAACGAATCATGTACGAACACCTGCGGACACGAGTTCTCGCCGGTGCCGTCGAATCTCAGCGACTGCTCGTCCCACAGCCGGTCGAAGTGACGCCGCGTGAGGCGGCACTTCTGCTGGAACAGAATGAATCACTGCAGCGGGCGGGACTGGGACTGGAAGATTTCGGAAATGGGACCTTGATCGTCACCAGTTATCCCGCAATGCTGAGAAAGCTCGACTTGCAGGAATTGATTCGTGAGATGATCGCGAAGCTGGAGGACGGAGGATCAGCCGGGGTGCAATCCTCGGCGCGACGCGATATTCTCGACGAACTGTTGCACATGATGTCCTGTAAAGCAGCCGTGAAGGCGGGACAGCGACTGTCACAGGAAGAGATTGATAGTTTGTTGATGCAGCGACATCTGGTTGACGACGCACACCATTGCCCCCATGGGCGACCGACGGCGCTGTCGCTCAGCCGCATGGAACTGGATCGCCAGTTTGGACGACTTGGATAGGGCGTCGCCGTTACCCAACAGTTCCCCCGTGGAAGCTGATGCGGAGACGGGCTCGCAGGGTTCACCCGCTGACGACCGCCCGAAGAAATTGGAATTGCACCTGAAATGATTTGTGTGTCCATCGCCCGCACGCGACATCGAATGATGCAGGCTGAACATCAAGCCCTGTCCGAACGAGGTGCTAAGCTCGTCGAACTGCGTGTCGACTGGCTTTCGCGGCAACCCGATATTCCTCGCCTGCTGAAAGATCGACCGACACCGGTGGTCCTCACCTGCCGGCGAGCCCAGGACGGCGGAAAGTGGCGAGGGACCGAAGAAGAACGGCAGTTGCTGCTTCGAACCGCCATCATCTCGGGCGCGGACTATGTCGATCTGGAAGACGATATTGCCAAGTCCATCCCGCGATACGGCAAGACCAAGCGAATCGTCAGCCATCACGATTTCAAGGGAACTCCCGAAAATGTGGAGGAAATCTGGGCCAACATGGCCGAGATGAATCCCGACATCATCAAGCTGGTCACTCTCGCCAGTTCCCCCAGCGATTGTGCTCGCGTGCTAAAACTGGTGAAGAACGCCAAGGTTCCGACGGTCGCGTTCTGTATGGGTGAGTTCGGCGTCTGGAGTCGCGTTGTTTGTGCAAAGCTGGGCGCCCCCTTCTCGTACGCGGCATTCAGCCCCGATCGTGAAATTGCCCCGGGTCAGCTCTCTTTCCAGGACATGCAGGAGACGTACTTCTACGAATCGATCAACGCGCAGACGCAGTTGTTCGGCGTGATCGGCGACCCGATCGGGCACAGTCTGAGCCCCCTGCTGCATAACCGTATGATGCGGAAAATCGGCTTCAACGGCGTCTATGTCCCCATCCGGATTGCCCGCGACCAGCTCACTCAAGGACTGGCGGACCTGGATGCCCTCGACTTCCGCGGCCTCAGCGTCACGATTCCTCATAAAGAAGCAGTGCTGGCCAAGTTTCCCAAGTGCGAAGAATTCGTCCAGCAGATCGGTGCCGTCAACACGCTGTACCGCGGTAAGGACCAGCAATGGGTCTCGTCCAACACCGACTACACAGCCGCACTCGAGAGCGTGAAGCTCGCTCTGCGACCGGGTGAAACGCTCGAGGGAAAACGCGTCCTCATGCTCGGATCCGGCGGTGCCGCACGCGCCATCGGAATGGGGATCGTCAAGGCTGGGGGCGCACTTGTGGTTTGCAACCGGACTGCATCACGAGCAAAGGTCCTGGCCGGGGAACTCAATTGCCGTCATGTCACGTGGGAAAATCGCGGGGCCGAATACGCGGACATTCTGATCAATTGCACCCCCGTCGGGATGTTTCCCAATTTGGATGAAACACCCTTTTTTGATCACTGGATGCGTGACGGCATGATCGTGTTCGACACGATCTACACTCCTGAAAACACCCTGCTCGTGAAACAGGCCAAGGCCCGCGGCTGCACCGTCGTCACAGGAGTGGAAATGTTCGTTCGCCAGGCTGCGGCCCAGTTCGAACTTTTTACAGGCCAGCCCGCTTCACTGGACGAACTGCGGGAAACGCTGCGACGCGGCATCTCTGCGGCGCGTGCATAGTTCGGTAGCATCCTCGATCGGATCATTCCGACGCTTCTCGCGCGATCGACCCGCGATCGACCAGAGTGGGGAGCGGGATGAGCAAGCCCGTTTCGGTATGATTTCCACCGCTCAGACAGCGCCGCAAGGGCGCTTGTCTGACCGATAGCTGGTTTTGCTTCTGCCGCCGTTCAGCGGAACTGGTACTCGGGGTTCGTACGGTCGAAATCGAAATCAGTCAGGCCGCAGTCGATATTCAATCCGGTGAAAGAGTAGCACTCGATCAACGTCGCTTCGTCCAACTGCTCTTCATCCATGACTGCACCCGAGTTCAACCATTCGAAGTGGCGCGAATGCAGCGGTACACTCCATTCGTGATCGATGAGCGTAATTGATTTACGATAGACGGGGGACCCGATACGCGATTGGTAGCGCGTGGTGAACATCGAGCAGGGACGCCCGTCAAATTGCCGATGTTCGTCGACTTCGCAGGAGACATAGTTTGCACTGGCGAGATCATTCGCATGCACGCCGCGCATGATCTCGATCAGTCCCATGAGTCCCGCCATGGTGACGGGATAACGAGCGTCGCGCATGGCCAGAAGTCCGTCGGTGGGGAGCGACAGCGCGGGAATACGTGATTTCCAGCCCCCCTCGTGAACCACCATGTTGCCGCTGTTCTGCCCCTGAACGTAGATCACTTCGCGGCCAGCGAATCCACTATGCCAGGCCAGGTAAACACTGAAGGGATTGTGCCGGCATTTGATCGAGATCGTCTGTTCGTCCAGCAACACTCCGTTGACGACTTCCTGCTTTTGAAGCGTCACGGTGTAGTCCTTCAGTTGCTGCAGCCAGGCCAGACCTCGATCCAGAAGTTCAATCTTCCGGCGAAGCGTTGACGTCGCGGAGGACTCGGCCGACTCCTCCGCTAGGATCGGCGATGCAGTGCCGTCGCCACCACCATCCTGTGCCACATCCGCCGGTGCAGCGGACGACAGATCCTGCTCAATCGCAGGCAGAAGCGGCTTCCTTGCGACGATGGGATGCGACGTCAATGGGAGAGGAAGAATCGATCCGAAGACGTACAGTCCGCCCGCTCCCAGGGCCAGGCAACCAACAAGCCGCATGGCGTATCCGCTCACATAACTCATTGAATTCGCTCCCCCAAATCCCGCAACACCAGACGTTCACTCCATTCGTCACTGGTGGACAGCATCCATTCACACAAGGTTAGCCCCATTCCTATTGTGCAGTGAAGACAAGGGATTGCCGAGCCGTATTTCGCCAATTTCAGAAAAGAAACCGACATCGACCTGACTCATTCCGTAACGAGCGATGGTGATCCCGCTGCCGGAAAGGTGACGCCTGCCGCGTTGATGCAGAACGACAACATCGTCCCTCGACTGCAATCGTATTCTGCCGGCCTCCTGCGATTGCGACAACCGATTCCGACAACCGTCGGTATTTCCGATAAGGAAAAACAGGCGTGGACGGGTACGTACCGACAATGAGTTACAATCGGCTGCGATGATCGGGCTGGGTTCGCTGGAAACCGGCAACCGAATGTTGAGCTGAGCCCGCAGCCCGATGACAGCACTTCGAGGACAGACGTAAGGGAGAGAACGGCCTCCCGCTGCCCGAGAGCCGCGCGCTACGCCTCTCTACAGGCACGCGTCAGAGACCCGCACCCCATTCCGGGACGCTTCGGCTGTCAGGCGCGAGACGGGCTGGCGTAGGAACGCGGGACATTGCCGTGGCCAGACATCGTCGTGAGAGGCCGTCCCCTTTCGCCAACGCCCCAGACAGAAAAGAAACGGCAAAGACCGCCGGACTTCATTTTCCTGTCTCAATATCAGCGACCGGTGAACGCTTCCGGAACGAGATTAAATCACACGCGGAAGGGGGGGTAGACGAAGTAAAAAATCGGACCAGCGTTGACGGTCAGAAGAAGTAAAGACAAAAGCTGAGACAGGTTGCTCAAGCGAACCAATCAGCAGCACCAGAAGATCAGGTGATCTCAACCGGCGACCGCGGATCGAAGATTGTAAGCCGCGTAAGAGAAGCAACTTAAAGAGATTACCCGACCAGGATTCGAACCTGGACAAACAGAACCAAAATCTGTTGTGCTACCGTTACACTATCGGGTAAGGAGGCGGTAATCTATCGAATCGATCGGGGGAGTGGCAAGGGGAGGTGTGTGTGGAAACTGACTTGCCTGCCGGATTGTTTCAATAATCCCCCCGGCCGACATTTCGGCTTAAACGCGCCTTGAAACCCGAGTGGCATCCTACTACGATGTGTCCCCCGTATGGCGGCTCCCTGTCCAGGGTCGAGCGTGCTTTCATCCGGGTATTCAAGCATCGTATGCTCAATTTAGATCGCCAGTGTGGCGGGAGTAATTTGCTGTGACTATCGACAAGAGTTTGAAGCGGAAGGGGCGTCTGGCTCGCCTTCGCAGTGTGTTGTCCCGCGACGAACGTATCACTCAAATGCAAACCGATGAACGCTGGGCGGACGGAACGAGCCCATTCGGTCTTCCAAAACTGCGCGTCGTTCGCCTGGTTGTCGGCAAGAAAAAGAAGAAGAAAGCCGCCGAAGGCGATGGAAAGAAGGACGACAAGAAGAAGGCCGCCAAGAAGAAGTAGTCTTCCCGACTGCTTCTCGCGATGCCACTTCGTCTCCACGAAAATCTGAAGCAACTTCTCAGACGGTCAGTAAATTTTTGCTGACCGTCTGAGTTCGTTTGTAGCGCGCGAGGCTTCATTTGATCGAACTGGCCCCCTCTGAGCACGGCGTCATTATTCCCGTAAAAGCACACCCGGGCGCACGCCGAAACGGAATCACGGGTGTTCACGATGGGGCACTGAAAGTGGCGGTCAGCCAGGCCCCTGAAAAAGGGAAAGCCAACGCGGCAATCACCAAGGTCCTCGCCGACTCACTCGGAATCCGGAAAAGCCAGATTCAATTAGTCAGCGGCCCCACCTCCGCGCTGAAAAAATTTCTGGTCAGCGACATCGACCCTCAGGAACTGAAGTCGCAGATCACCAGACTTCTCAGCAGCCTTCCCGAGTAAGCGACCGCCAGCGCTACGACCTCAGGGGCATTGCCTTCCTCAGCCCCGCCGGTGCCCAACCCTCACGTCAGACCCCTGATCATTCATCGAGCCAGGGAGTTCAAGTCCTGGTTCGAGCGAGGAGATTGCACCGCCCCCTCTCACCGGCGGCCTGACATCCCAGCGAGTGATCGGACACGAGCCGCACTGCCTGAGAATGAGCTCCCCTCTACACGCCCGCACCGTAACGGTCGGGATTGAATTCATTGCCGACTTCGGGCAGCCAGCGAAAGATCGCGCGCATAAAAAAAGGGGGCTGACTGAGCAGCCCCCCTCGCGTTTCCACTGTCGGTTACGCCTTCGCCCCGGCGATCACGCCGCGCGCTTTTTCACAAACATTGTCCACAGTGAAACCGAAGCGGCGGAGAATTTCTCCCCCGGGTGCAGAGGCCCCAAACGAGTTGAGCCCAATCACCTCGATCTGTGGACCGACATAGGAATTCCAGCCGAGAGTGCCACCCGCTTCGATCGCCAGCAGCGGAACCCCGGTCGGCAAGACCGACTCTTTGTATTCCGCCGACTGCTGAGCAAACAGGTCCGTGCTCGGCATACTCACCACGCGAGCCTGAACCCCTTCACTCGCGAGCCGCGCCTGGCTTTCAAGGGCAAGGTGAACTTCCGATCCGGTTGCAACCAGAATCAGGTCCGGCTTTGCGGACGACGCGGTCTCGGAGAGGACGTAAGCCCCCTGCCCGACTCCGGAAGTGAGTTTCGGATACTTGCCCAGGTCGAGAATAGGGAGCCCCTGCCGAGTGAGAATCAACGCGACTGGACCATCCTTCTTTTCAACAGCAACACGCCAGGCAGCGACCGTTTCGTTCGCGTCAGCCGGTCGCAGAACAACCAGCCCGGGAATCGAACGCAGACCCACAAGCTGCTCGACGGGCTGGTGAGTCGGCCCATCTTCGCCCATGGCGATACTGTCGTGCGTGAAGACATAGATCACGCGCAGACCATTCAGGGCCGCCAGACGAATGGGTGGCCGCATGTAGTCGCTGAAGACAAGGAATGTCCCACCGTAGGGAATCATCCCCTTATGCAGGGCCATACCATTCAAAATGGCCCCCATGCCGTGCTCACGAATCCCGAAGTGCATATTCTTGCCCGCGAAGTTGCCGGGCTCGAATTCTCCGCCCCCCTTGCGATAGGTATGCGTACTGGGTGCGAGGTCCGCGGAACCACCGATCAGCTCAGGCACCGCAGCGCCGATTGCGGCAATCGTCTTACCGGACGCCACGCGGGTGGCGATCTGGCCATCAGCAGGCGAGAATGTCGGCAGCTTGGTTTCCCACGACTTGGGAAGCTCCCCTGCCAGGACTCGCTGATACTCGGCCGCCAACTCCGGGAAAGCCTTCGCGTATTCTTTGAAGCGGGCGTTCCACTCTTCCTGAGCGGCGGCACCTCGCTTGGCCGTTTCCCGGAAGTGGTTGGCCGCTTCTGCGGGAACATGGAAGGCAGGCTCAACTGGCCAGCCCAACGCCTCTTTTGTCAGACGCACTTCTTCAGCACCGAGAGGCTCACCGTGGACCCCTGCCGTCCCCTGCTTATTCGGGCTGCCGAATCCAATCTGTGTTCGGACTTGAATGAGCGACGGTTTGTCGGTCACTTCGCGGGCCTTCTGCAAGGCCGCCGAGATGGCGTCGAGATCATTACCGTCCTCGACCTTCTGAACGTGCCAGCCAAAGGCGGCGAATCGACCCATGCGGTCTTCGGTGAAGGCGATATCCGTACTTCCTTCAATGGTGATCTCGTTGTCATCGTACAACACGATCAACTTGCCCAACTTGAGATGGCCGGCCGCTGACCCTGCTTCTGACGAAATTCCTTCCTGAAGATCGCCGTCACTGGCCAGCACGTACGTGTAGTGATCCACGATCGTATGACCAGGACGATTGAACTGAGCGGCCAGCGAGGCCTCGGCGATGGCCATCCCCACCGCATTCGCAAAACCCTGACCGAGCGGGCCGGTTGTCGCTTCCACTCCGGGAGTCAGGTGATACTCAGGATGCCCGGGGGTCTTGCTTTCCCACTGACGGAATCGTTTCAGTTCGTCGATCGACAAATCAAACCCGTTGACATGCAGCAGGGCATAAAGAAGTGCCGACCCATGCCCTGCAGACAGGATAAACCGGTCACGATCCGGCCATTGTGGATCCGCGGGATTCTGCTTCAGCGACCGATCCCAGAGGGCGTAGGCCATTGATGCGGCCCCCAGAGGAAGGCCGGGATGCCCCGAGTTGGCTTTCTGGACCATATCTACGGCCAGAAAACGGAGTGCATTGACACAAAGAAGATCCAGGTTTTTTGTGCAAGCCGGTTTCGATTCAGTCATGGAATAGCTCTTTGCAGTCTAAGTTCACCCCGCGGGGCGTCTGAAATGTGGCAAATTGGAGGCCGCACCGGACTACGACCGGAATACAGCAAGACGAGGCAACACGGCCGCATTTCACGGTCCCCGTTCCCCGAAAGAGGCAGAATTGTGACAAACGATATAGGGAAGAGCAATCCCCCACACTTCGGACGTGCGAAACAGGAAAATGATCAATTGTAAATCACTTATGGGTGACAACCTTTTCAGCCCCTTCCCCACAGGTCGGGACACTCAAAACGCTTCCATGGCTACTGAGCGATTGCCCACCAACTCGTGTCCATGTGTGGAAAATTTGTTTCCCAAAGGGGTGTAAGTTTTCCACGGTTTTGAACACGCGTTTCACTCCTCGAGGACGAAACCCAGCGACAAATTCGAGCCCTTTAGAAATTTTCAAAGTTAAGAAACATTTTCCGAAACATGCCCTTACTAACGTCTCAGACAGCATTTAAAGAAAGATCGCCTGCGGGCTGATCAATCTCGACACACTTTTGGTTTCGGGAGCAGACCTTGATGACCAGAGCCCCCGGACGCCGACGCGTAAGCCCCCTTCACGACCCACAAGTCGACAGGAAGAAGCATCACGACGTACACGCGTTGCCGCCCGTTACCAGCTGAAATGACTTGCAATACCCTGCTGAGAGTAGCCGGCGTGGAACCTTTGGAAGGGCTGACGGTGCGACAGGCTTCCCCTCTTTCGGGCGACATCGGACGCGACTCAACATCCGATGAACAATTCGTCCGGGCTGTTCAGAGATGAGCTGAAGACCATCGGGAAGTGACAAAACAAGGGGGCCGGGAGGGTCGCTCGAAGCTCTGTCATTCCGACTGTAGCCACATTCGACGAAACGGGGCACCCTGAGTCGCAACGTCAAATTGCGTCAAAAACAAAAGTCTTTTTTTATATATCGTCTCACCGATCGCCAGAACGATCGACATTGAACGGCCTCCAACCCCCTGAAAAGTAGACTTATTCGCGCAACCGTGCATAGCCAACCTGAAGCCGATCTGAATTTGCGACAACTAGACAGGCCAGAGTCGAAAGAAATGGAGGGGGAACATATACACTGGAATTGATTGTCGATTTGTCATTTCGACGTGGTCGAAAGACGGATTCGGGTTTGCGAACCGCACCTCCGCTTTCTGGAACGTCAATTGCTTGGCAGGTGTACTGCCCGAACATCATGCCAACTTTCGCGGTATCAGGATCTGATGAGCGCACTTGGTAGAAGAGTTTCCTGGGAGAGCCCGCGAAGGGCATCCCGTGATGACATGCGCCGGAAAACGCAACAGTCATCTGTGTCAGCTCTGTCTCGGTTGATGGTCGGGTTCACCGTATTTGTTAATTAAGGGCGATCTCGATGAACACATTGAATCCTATGCATTCTCTCACACTCCGACAGCAAGAGATTTACGACTTCTTGCGCGACAAAATTGTGACCCGCGGTTACGGTCCCACCGTTCGCGAAATTGGTCACAAATTTGGCATCAAGTCGCCGAACGGAGTGATGTGTCACCTGAAGGCACTGGAGAAGAAGGGGCTCATCTCCCGCGAAGCACACATGTCACGGGCGATTCAGTTGTCGAATCCCCCTCAGCTGCAGACGGTGCTCCCCTTCCTGGGCCAGATTACGGTGGGCGAGCCATTCCCTGCCGCCAACCCCGACGATCGCCTCGACTTCAGCGGACTGTTCACATCCCCCGAACTGTGTTGCCTGCGAGTCCGTGGTTCCAGCCTCAACGATGACCAGATCGCCGAAGGGGACACCCTGGTCGTTCACAAGCAGCCGTCGTTCCGTGACGGTGACCTGGCCGTGATCGCCTACGAAGATGGAACGATCGGCGTTCGCCGTCTCTACCAGGAAATCCACCGCGTCCGACTGGAATCGGTTCGCAAGACCGGAAATCCCCAGTTCGTCGACCGCGTTGTGGTCATTGGTATCGTGGTTGGCGTGATCCGTCAGTACTGATCACGCCCGGCAAGTCACCACTCAATTGCCAGCATCAGGCAATTGAGTCCGCTGCCGATACCGAGAAATCCGACCCGGTCCCCGCGAACGAGAAATCCTCGCTCATCGGCAATCGCCGCAGTCAGTGGAAGCGACACTGTGCCAATATTCCCCAGATAGGGGAAGGTGTTGAAGTCCTTGTCATGGGCGATGCCGAGGGCCCCCAGAACCTGTTCGCGATGCCCCTTGCCAACCTGATGGCAGATGACCTTGTCGATTTCGTCAGGCGAGAAACCGATTTTGGACAGGAATGAACGCCATGTGTTCATTCCCAGGTCGACGCCGTGCTTCAGTACGCTGATCGAATCGGTCTGCATAAACTGAGTGAACGCGTGAGACAGTTTCGCGGGTAACAGGCCGCTGACCTTCTGCTGGACCAGGTTGGGCAGCAGGTTTCCGAATTTCGTATGCGTGACGACCGAGGGCAATATCGCATCGACTTTGTTCACGGCCGCAGGGAGCAGTGATTCGAATCCCCAGCGGCAAAGAGCGTGATGCTCGGGTGCCGCTTTTGTCACGCCCCCCAGCAGCCGATGGGACTGTTCACGCGAGAACGACCCATCCGTCAGCAGTACCGCCACCGCCCCAGATCCGCCCGTCAGGGTCGCGAGGGACTTGGTGAAGGAATCCATCGACATCTCTTCAAGCAATCGCTGGATCGAATAGTCGATGATCTCCCGTGCAGTCTCGCACGACACCACCATCCCGGCACGAATCTGCCCAAGCTCAATGCGGTTGGCGATATCAACCATTCCGTTGAGTACCCCCAGACAGGCGTTGCTGACATCAAAGACCGAGGCATCCGGGCTGATCGTCAGGTTAGCAGCAACGCTACAGGCGGTCGCGGGTTCAAACTGTTCACGACAGACCCCGGCGTAGATCAGCACGCCGATATCCCGCGCGGCGACATTGGAATTCTCAAGTGCCCTGCGGGCCGCCTCCGTTGCTCCGTCGCTCAGTCGATGCCCTTCCGGCCACCAGCGTCGCTCATGAATCCCGGTCCAGGCTTCGAGCTGCCCCTTGGGAATCTTCAGCTTTTCATACAAAGGCTCGAGACGCTGCTCAATTTCCGTTGAGGTGACGATCACCGGTGCCAGTTCGTAGCCGATCGCATCAATGTAGACTCGAGAATATTTCATAGGACTAAAATCGGTCCCTATCTGGATTCCGTAAAGCACAAGGACGAACACCACTTTATCCGACAGACAGTGTGCGTCCATCGCATTTCACCTGATTCTACCGTATTCGTGGCTGCAAACCCCTGAAAAACAGGGCTCTTGCAGCCTGGTCACCACCAGAATTTTTTCTGATTTTGAAAATCAGCCACTTTCCATCGTGGCACCGAATCGGGACTGCTATCATCCTGACCTGTTGCAGTACTCCCCGAAGTCATTCTGGCGGAAACTGTGGTACGTGAAAATCTGTAAACATCTCATTCCTCGCGGTCAGCCCGTGGTGAGAACAACAAGGAATCTGGCAACGGTCGATCGAATGTGCCGTCATTTTCGACCAACCGTTGCACCGAAACAGTTATGGAAATTCTGCCTGCAATCGATCTGCGAGGCGGCTGCTGTGTGCGGCTGCGACAGGGTGACTATGCCCAGGAGACTGTCTACGGCAATGATCCGGCTGAAATGGCTCGACATTGGGAACGACAGGGAGGAACCCGACTGCACCTTGTCGATCTCGATGGCGCCAAGGCAGGCAAGCCCGTCAATGTCGATGCCATCAAGGCGATCGTCCGGGCCGTCAAAATTCCCTGCGAACTCGGCGGAGGTCTGCGTGACGAGTCCACCATTCGCTTCATGCTGAGCGAAGTGGGGATCGATCGGGTCATCATCGGCACTCAGGCACTCAAGGAACCCGACTGGTTTCGCGATATGACCCGGTTATTCCCCGGCCGGATTGCACTGGGACTGGATGCCCGCAACGGCATGGTCGCGACAGCGGGATGGCTGGATGTGTCGCAGACGTCTGCGATGGAACTGGCACGACAGTTCTCCGATCTGGAACTGGCCGCAGTGATCTACACCAACATTGCCAATGATGGAATGATGCAAGGTGTTGATGATGCCACCATTGATGAGATGATCCGACTGACGGAACTCGGATTCCCCGTGATCGCATCGGGGGGTGTCACCACGCTGGCGGATATCGAAAAACTGACTGCGCTTTCCCGTAAGCACCCTCGCTTGATTGGCGCGATCGTCGGACGCGCAATCTACGAAGGGACAATCGACGTCGCTGAAGCTGTCCGTATTGCCACCTAGGAACCATGAATCTATGTCGAATCCGGAAACTCCGCATCGGGTCGCTCCCAAGACTCTTCCTCGAGTACTGGGACTGGTCGACTCCACGGCACTTGTCATCGGTTCGATTATTGGTTCAGGGATTTTCTTGAAGGTGGGCAAAGTCGATCAGGCACTCATGGCCTGGGGATACTTGCCCATCATTGGCGTCTGGGTCTTCGTGGGCTTGATCACGCTGTGCGGTTCGCTGGCTCTGGCAGAACTGGCAGCAATGTATCCCCAGGCAGGCGGACCGTATCTCTACCTGCGTGAAGCCTACGGGCAACTTCCCGCCTTTCTTTGGGGCTGGACCGAGTTCTGGGTGATCCGAACCGGTTCTGTCGGGGCACTCGTTTGTGCGACAGCAATTTATCTGGACGAATTTCTGCGTCCATCCGGGGCGACCTCTTATCCGCTGGGTCATTACGGGCAGTTCGCTGCATCGCTGATCATCATCACCGGTCTAACGGCTATCAACATCTTCAGCACCCGGTGGGGAGCCGCCGTTCAAAACGTCGCCACCGCTGCCAAGCTTGTTTTTCTGGCCCTGCTGATCGGACTCCCCCTGCTCATGGGAAAGATGAACCTGGAACATCTTTCGCCGCTTTGGGTCTCCTCCCCCGAAACGACCATCGCACCTGAAACGGATGTCGCCGTCGCTGAGACCGCCGATTCCGCATCACAGTCCGGACCGACATCGCGGACATTCCTGGCAGCCTTTGGTGTGGCCCTGATCGCTGTGTTCTGGCCCTACGACGGCTGGATCAATATCGCACCGGTTGCCGAGGAGATCCGTGAGCCGCAAAAGAACGTCCCCCGAGCTCTGGGGATCGGAATATTGACGGTCGTCCTGGTCTATGCAGGAGCCAACCTGAGCTACCATCTCGTGCTGTCGATGTCCGCCGTCGCCAACAGCACGACACTTGCCTCCGATGTCTTTCGAGTGCTGTTCGGGGAATGGGGAAGTAAGTTCGCCGCACTGGGCGTTTGCTGCTCAACCTTCGGAGCCGCCAATTCCAATCTGATCGCTGGCCCGAGAATCTATTTCGCCGCCTCTCGCGATGGTCTGGTCCCGAACTACATCCAGCAAGTCCATCCTCGATATCACACCCCCGCGAACTCAATTCTGATACAAGGGATCTGGACGTCGCTGATGATCATCGCCTTTTATGCGACCAGCCCCAACCCAAAGGAAGTCTTTGACCTGATCACCGATGCCGTCATCTGTGCCGGCCTGATCTTCTACAGTCTTGCCGTGGGAGCGGTCTACATCCTGCGAGTCCAGCGTCCTGCCGAACCTCGTCCCTATCGGACCTGGGGATACCCCATCACTCCAGGGCTGTTGATCGCCACTTATCTTCTCGCCCTGATCGGAACACTGATCGAGCAGTGGGACAAGCTCATCTGGGTGCTTGCTCTGATCGCCGCCGGCATCGTCTATTACGCCCTGATTCCAAAATCAAAAACGGACACCGCCACAGAGTAACCCACCGCAGAGTCAGCGTGCGCAATGCCGGACCAGTGTTCGATCTGCACATCTGAACGGAGCAGGCCCGTTCTCATCCGCCGTCAGCCTATGGTGTAAATGAACGGGGCCAGTGCCGACGACTGCACGAAGAACAGCACCAGTCCCAGTACGAGCAGCAGTACCAGAATGGGCAGCAGCAGGTAGTGGCCTCGTCGTGCAAAGAATGAGAACGTCTCGGCGAAGAGCGAGATCAGCGGCCGCGACTTCAGACGGCGATAGGATCCGGACGATTCCCGCAGCTCCTCGACAGGCAGGTCCTGCCAGGCGGATGTGACCGGAGGAGGTTCGGTCGTCCAGGAGTAGAATGGATTCACATTCCCGTGTCGAAGACGCTCCCACCAGCCCAACGGCGAGATGAGCAAAAAGTAAAACACCGTCAGCAGCAGCGTCATGACCAGCCGCCCCTGAAAATGGGCCAGTGACATCCAGATCCGATGAGGCCAGTAAAGGGCCTGCGGCAACAGGGTCCCGAACCCCATCAGAGCCAGGCCGCTCAGCATCAAACCGTGCCAGAAGCCATCGAGCGGACTGACCACACAGAACCAGCAGAAGCCACCCAGCAGAAAAAACAGCCACCCGATCGTGAGTCCAAAGCTGGTCAATTGGCGGATCTCGTCCCGCTCACGTCGCTCGGAAAGTTGACGGAGATACGGAAAGGCGCTGAATGATGCCTGGAACTCAGTCGAGTTCGAAGCGTTGTAGCCATTGGGCACGAGCGGTCTCATCCAGGGGAGGGGAGGGTTGACGGGTCCGTTCCAGATAACGATTACCGACAATCAGGGTGTCAATTTCCGTCGCCATGAAACAACGATAGGCGTCCTCGGCCGTGTTCACAATGGGTTCGCCACGGACATTGAATGACGTGTTTACAATCACACTACATCCCGTCTGCTGCTTGAACGAGCTCAGCACGCCATACACGAACGGATTTCGCGCGGCGTCGATCGTCTGCAATCGAGCCGAGTAATCCACATGCGTAATTGCGGGAATCTGCGAGCGTGACTGCTTCAGCAGGTCGATGCCGAACAGCTTCTCGTCAGAAACTTCTTTACGCTGCGACTGCGTCACAGGGTAGACGAGCAGCATGTAAGGGCTTTCCTGGCGGCAATCGAAATACCGGTCGGCATCTTCGGCGAGCACCATCGGAGCAAACGGCCGGAATGACTCTCGAAATTTCACTTTCAGATTCATCCGCGTCTGCATGGAGTCGGATCGCGCGTCACCCAGAATGGAGCGGGCCCCCAGAGCCCGCGGCCCAAACTCCATTCGCCCTCGCGCGACGGCAACGACTTTCCCCGCCGCGATATCCGTTGCGATCCGCGTCTGCAACTCGGACTCGTCCAGCGCGTCCCACACCGCCCCCATCGCCTCAAGCACGGCATCATCAACAGGCGATTCCGGAGGGATATCCGGTCCGAGAAAAGCTCCATGCATGCCATCAGGTTTGGCTGTCAGTCGCGGTTGATTTAAGTCCCGATGCCAGAAACTGAGAGCGGCACCAAGTGCTCCCCCCGCGTCCCCTGCGGCGGGCTGAGTCCAGATCTGGTCAAAGGGACCAGCGGTCGACAAGTGCCCGGTCGCGACACAGTTCAGTGCCACGCCCCCCGCCAACACAAGCTGGTTCATGCCAGTCTTGTAATGGATAAATCGTCCCATACGCAGCAGGGCCTCGTTTATCACCACTTGAATACTGGCGGCCAGATCCATTTCCCGCTGAGTGATCCGTGTCTCGGGCTGACGAGGTGGCCCTTCGAATAACTGGTGAAACCTGGCCGTTGTCGAAACCAGTCCGGTGGCGTATCCGAAGTAATCCTGATTGAGCAGCATGGTGCCATCATCCATCAGATGGACAACATGCTGAAGGATACGTTCCGCATAGAGTGGCCGGCCATACGGAGCCAGCCCCATCAATTTGTACTCGCCGCTATTGATCTTGAAGCCACAGTAGTACGTGAAGGCCGAGTAAAGCAGCCCCAGGGAATTGGGGAAGCGAAGTTCCTGCTTCAGTTCGATCTCGTTCCCGGTCCCGACTCCCCACGTGGCTGTCGACCACTCCCCGACACCATCCACCGTCAGAATCGCAGCCTGCGAAAAGGGAGAGGGATAAAAAGCACTGGCCGCATGCGAGCGATGATGATCAACGAAGTCGATCTTCCGGTCGATCCCCAGTTCCTTCGCAATTTCTTTTTCAAGCCACAGTTTGCGGGTGAGCCAGTCGGGCAGAATGTGGATGAAACTGCGCAGTCCTCGAGGGGCAGTAAACAGGGATGACATCATCAGACGTTCGAAATGAACGAGCGGCCGCTCATAGAACACGATGTGATCAACATCTTCGATCGACAGACCCGCGAAATGCAGGCACCATCCCACGGCGTGATGAGGAAACGACGAGTCCCCCTTCACCCGCGTAAATCGCTCTTCCTGTGCCGCTCCCACGATATTGCCGTCGATTACGAGTGCCGCGGCCGAATCATGGTAATAAGCGGAAATCCCCAGGATCGACGTCATTTCTCACCTTCCGATCGAGAAGAGGAAGGTTGAGCAGGGACTAACATCAGTCGCAACCGGCGATCATCGGAAGAGACGTCAGCCTTCAGCAGAATCACCGCGACGTCACGTCGGGCCAGCCCATCGGGAATCACCCAGTTGAGCTCCGTTCCCTTCGCGGTCCCCAGATCGTGCCATTCACCCGTGTCGTAACCCTCATCCGGATCACACGTCGAGATCCAGATCTGAGCCGACCTCAAGCCGGATGAACTGAGCCTGATTGCATCGAGGGATTGCGGCAGTTCCAGCGCCATCAGCGTCGTCGGAATCCCGAGCGGCATCGTCGGCAGGAATTTTTCCGTGCGAGGATAGTCCAGTTCCCACAGCCCCGCTTCGACAAGCGGGCTCACGTCAAGATCGTAAGGCAACCAGTCGTTGATCGTCAGTCGGGGCGGCTCCAAGGTGCGTGGGCCGAGTACCTGCGGAAAGTCCCGCTCGAGCCGATCGGCCGTCTGCCGAGCGAGAAATGCTGTCGTTCGCGGACCGGGGTGTCCGTCGGCGGGATTGATTCCCCACACCAGGGAATTGGGCCCGGTCGACTCGGCATCGGGAAATTGCTGGACGAACGTGTCGAGAGAATTAAGCACAGGAACGCCGGCCGCTTCCCACAAAGCGACCACTTTGTCGTACGAGAACGCGAATCGTGATCGGATGGGCGCTTCGGGGAGTGTCACGAAAAGAGCAGGTGTTTGAGACTCGTTCATAAAACGGCCGACATCAGCAACGGTCTGCTGATAGCGTTCAAAATTTTCCCCTTCATGGATGCGGTTCAGCCAGTCGTCGTACGAGTACCCATACTCCGGTCCCACATAACTTTTGGCCAACTTGTCAGCACGACGGGATTTGAACAGTTCCCAGAGACGGGGAATGAATCGCTCGAGCACCTTTTGAATTCGTCCCGGAATCGGCGGCGCGAGCTGGCTGGTGTGAATCTGTTTAACCAGGCGTTCATCCGGATCGTTCGTGACGAACCCCCACAGAATCAGATCAGGGTGGAAATCAGGGACGACTCTGCGAGCCAGCTCTAGTTCATCACGCGTCGACATTCCTGAACATCCGGCCGCGATGACTTCCACGTCGTGGTATCCGCGACGCTTGAGTTCGATCGCCAGTTGCCGCCACCACAGATGATTCAGCGTCAGGTACGGAGAGCCCCAGACGAATGAATCTCCCATCACCAGCAGGCGATGTTGAGTGCGGCCCTGTTTTTCAACCGGGTGTCCCAGCCAGGACCGGACACCGCAGGGCCCGTCTGGTTTTGGTCGCTCGTAGGCGATCTGACGGTCTTTTTTCTCGTGATTTGCGATGACGATCTGGTTATGGCGTTTCCAGTCATCAGATGCGATCAGGCCGCGCTTCTCCAGCCGAGCCAGGATCCAGTGATCGAACACGAGTGCAGTCGCGACCACGATCAGCAACGAGATCCCTGCCGCGCGCAACGAAACCCACGGAGCAACTCGCCAGGTTTTCCGTCGCCATCGGAAACTCATCCACGCCCGCATTTGCGAAAGGGATCCTCAAATACCAGAAGATTCGTTGCTCGACTAAGGCCTGCGAGGATACTGGCTTCGGCAGAGCGGCGAAAGCCTTGAGGCGAGCAGCGGCTTGACTCCACAACACGGGCTACGCCTCACCGCGAGAACACTTTGGAACAATCAGGGGGATAAAATTCCGAACCCGTTTCTCGGCTCCTGTGTCGGACTCTCTCGTCGCCCTTGGCGTGGGGGCACATTCTCTTCAATGAAGTTCTGTGATGAGTGACGCGGAGTTGGACGGGTATGTCACTGATTAGTGATGAAACATCTGATCGATCGCCTAACCAGTGACGTGCATCGAGTTACATTGAGTGGATCACTCGCTCGACAGAGTGCTGCGAAGCAGGATCTTTTCACATCCACTTGCCGTTAAAATCGGTTCAATACATACTCCCCAGTCCCCTTTTTCCCGCCGCAAACTCGAGTTAGGTTTTCATAGTGTCTTCGGCAACCGAATCCTTCGACGAACGCCCCCTGAAGTGGGTTCCCGGCAGCTATCGAGAACTGATTGCCGTTGCGCTGCCGATGGTCCTCAGTGCCAGCACACAGTCGATGATGCACGTCGTAGATCGTATTTATCTGACCTGGTATTCGAAGGATACCGTCGCTGCGGCACTTCCTGCGGGGATTCTGTTCTGGTCGTGCCTGAGCCTGCCGTTCGGGATCATCTCGTACCTGAACGCGTTCGTCGCACAGTACGACGGAGCAAGAAGGCCGGATCGCGTTTCCGCTTCGGTCTGGCAAGGAATCTATTTCGCGACGTTCTGCGGCTTGCTGCTGTTTCTGCCTGCCCTCTGGTCAGACTCGTTTTTCAATTGGGTGGGGCATTCCGAAACGGTGTGGCCACTTGAAGCCACTTATTTCCGCTATCTGTGTACCGGTGGACTCGCTGCGCTTCTGCCTGCGGCTCTTTCCTGTTTTTTCAGCGGGCGAGGACAGACGACGGTCGTACTGGCGGTCAATGCGTCTTCGGTGTTTGTCAACGCGGGACTCGACTGGGCCATGATCTTCGGCCGTGGACCATTTCCCGAAATGGGCATCGCGGGTGCGGCGACCGCCACAAACCTGGCGAACCTCTATGCAACGCTCTGTTATGCAGCTCTGATGTACTATTACTCTGTCCACGGACCGTACCAGTTCTCCCGCCACCGTCGCTTTGACTGGACGCTGATGAAGGACCTCTTTCGGTTTGGGGGACCCAGTGGACTGCAAATGTTCCTTGATGTGGCGGGCTTCACGGCATTCATCATGATCATCGGCCTGATCGGGCCACATGAACTGGCCGCGACCAATATTGCCTTCAATCTGAACACCCTTGCATTCACTCCAGTGATCGGCGTCGGGATTGCTGTCTCCACTCTGGTGGGTCAGCGGATCGGGGAAGGTCGACCGGAACTGGCCAAAGCAACTACCTGGAAGGGCTTTGTGTTCGGCGGTGGGATCATGCTGTTATGCGGCTTTATTTACGTCGTGTTTCCTCAGGTTCTGCTGGTCCCGTACGCCCTTTACGCAGATGGGGATGACTTTTCTGCCACCAAGGACGTTGTGATCGTGCTCCTACGGTTTGTCGCTCTTTACTCGTTCTTCGACGCGATGGCAATTATCTTTGGGTCCGCTATCCGTGCAGCGGGTGATACTGTCTTCTCAATGATCGTCACGTGTGTTTGTGCCTGGGGCCTGCTGGTCATTCCGACCTACCTGACCTGGGAGTTCTATGGAAAAAGCCTGATTTTGAGCTGGGTCTGGTGTTCCGTTTACGTCATCACGCTCGGGTTTGTGTTCCTGGCCCGGTTTGTTAACGGCCGGTGGATGACAATGTCGATTATGGATCACGCTCCGGTCGAACACAGCGAGCCTGTCGCCACGGTCGAACCCCGTCGGCAACTCGACCACATTTAAAACCTCAGCGTCCGTGCGGCAGGATCAGCCAGATTCCATGGCCCACTGGCGATTTCTGCAGGAGTTTGTGATCATGTCAACGGGATTGAGCTCGCAGCACGCGGTTTATGTCGGCAGCTTCGACCCCCTGACGCTGGGTCACGTCGACATCATTCGCCGCGGTGCCTCAATCTTTGAAAAACTGACGGTCGGAATCGGGATTAACCCCGAGAAGCATCCGCTGTTCACACCGGATGAACGCCTTTCGATGGCTCTGGAAGTCCTGAAACCACTCAAGAACGTCCAGGTCCGTTGCTTCGAAGGGCTGACCGTCGAATTCGTCCGCCAATGCGGGGCTCGCGTGCTGCTTCGCGGTATTCGATCGCTGTCCGACATTGAAACCGAGTTCACGTTTACACTCGCTAACCGGGCGATTGAACCCGATATCGACACGCTGTTTCTCATGGCCAGCGAGCACTTAACTCACGTCTCGAGCACATTGATCAAACAGGTCGCTCAGTTGGCAACAGGCAGCGTGAGGGGCAAGCTGGCCGAATTTCTTCCTTCGGAAGTCGTCGAACCCATTTTGAAGAAGTACCAGCGTCCCGAATAGCTCAGAGACGAGACTCTGCCATCGTCCATGTGTCCGTGACCGTTAGTGACCGTCCGACGCCAGCCCCTTATTCGACATCTTCTACGATCCGGTCACTCAATTCGGTGAGGATCGTCACCTCCACGGAAATGACATGCGCGGGGGATTTGAAAAACATTTCATTTGAATCCTCAACTTAGCTCCCGCCCCCGGGGCAAGCTGAACTGTAAAGCTGGAGCGATCCACTTTCTCTACCTTCGAGCCGTTCGTTACGGACTCAAAATGATGTTCGGCGTACGCACCCGCCTGAACGGTCACATCCCGGGAAAACTGCTGATCAACGTTCACCAGTGTCACAGTGACGTGGCTGTCCGACATCTCATCGACCAATGCCGCCACACCGTCCGGAAGGCCCGCCCGGCGTTTCTCGGGATCAAAATACCGTAAACGGCAGAACAGCGCCGAACCGCTTCGGCCTGGCGGAAGACCACCCAGCATGAGTTCCACCAGCGAATTCACACTGGCGGGATTCAACGGCAGAGGATCATCAGCCAGACGGGTATCCGGTGTGGTCGGGTCATTGCGAATGCCGTCGACCTGATTGCGGATCCGGGTCAGGTCCGCCAGCAATGCCTGCTGCGGATAGTCCGGATTCGTGCCGTTCAGAAACCGAAACCAGGCATGATCGGAAACGCGTGCCAGATCCTGCTCTTTCATCGAAAGGTAAGCGATCTCGTAGGCGCCTGCCGAATACTTTTCGGGAACATAGTCATACCAGCCGTCTGGACCGTACATGCGGGGGTACAGCGTGACTCCGGCTTCGACCTTGGCGTTCCGGTTCACGGCATCGATCTGCCTTCTCCATCGCTCGAGATAGCGATCATCTCCCGTCAGCAGGTAGGCATTCAGAAAGCCCTGCAGCCCGGCATGATGCTGATTACGACTGGCCATTGTCTTTGATGCAGGATCATAAACAGTGAATCCCCAACCATAGACCCCGCCCCACCAGTGTCCCCCCGCGTCACTGCCGATCCTGCCATCCAGCCCCACGTTTGTCGGGATCAGATCACCATTCTCTTTCATCCGGTCATGCCAGGCATCGACATATTCCAGTAACCACTCCCGGTACTTCCGATCTTGTGTCACCAGATAGGCATTCAGCGCCAGTGTCGTCGCTTTCAGATTTTGCGGATGATCCCCCACGGTGTCGTTGTAGTCTTTGAAATGCTCGAGCATTTGAGCATACGTCGACTCACCATGTTTAGGCCGGAAGCGGTTCTCAACTTCAATCGGATCACCAGCCCAGTCGAGCCCGGTCGTTTTTCTCAGCAACGGACCTCGACTGCCGTTGAACATACTGCGAATGATCTTGTGGTCTGCATCGTAGTTCGGCGCGCCGGGATCCTCATTCAGGTAGAATCCCGCATAACGTTTGACGCGCTGCAGGAATGCAGGATCCTGAGGATCTGACAGTCCCTGCAAGTTAAAGACGACCAGTCCC